>NZ_QNUA01000059.1:0-14790 GCF_008042285.1 Bacillus sp. AR13-1 | reverse complement strand
GTTTAGTTTTCAAAGTTCAATGTCACGTTTCAGCGACTTTTATAATTTAACATTTTGACTTGAATCTGTCAACAACTTTTTTCTTTCGTTCCTGACGACGCTTATTAATTTATCATATTACTAATCGATAAGTCAACGCTTTTTTAAAAAATGCCAAAATAAATTTATCTTGGCATTATATATAGCTTAATAATCACTAATGCAGCAACACCTGGCACCCCTAATAAACTTGATACTGTAGCTGTGCCCATGTTAATTGGAATATGAAAATCGAAATATGTCCCTGCAACATTCACAATAAATAGTAACGCTATACCTAAAGTGACATGAAAGAGTGCTTTCCCTATAAAACGTATTGGTTTAGCAGAAACACCAAAAACAAGAAAAATAAAAACTAAAGAAAGAATGCCAACAATAATAATTGTAGAATTCATTTTTTCCTCCTTATGAATGACCTATACATATCCATTTGTATGGGACAAGACAAGAAAAAAGAACATCTATAACATAACTCCTACCACTTCATCTTTATAACCTTTAATCAGTAATCTTTCTTCTAAGCACTAGCAATTAGATACAACTAATTCCATTCCCATTTTTTCTTTCTCCTCTTTATATCCCAAAAATAAAGTAGCCCTATTACTCACAAATAAATCGATAAAAAGTAAAAGGTCCCGCTTTAAAAAGCAGGACCTTTTACCATTGTTCCATTTTCACAGGACGACGTTTTGCTTCTTTTAACAAGAAAAAATATTTCGCCTCTGCTATTTTTAAAGAACAAAGTACATCTTGAGACGGCTCAACACTTTGTTCAACCAGTCTCTTCTGACGTAGCCATTCATTCTTTACCTTTTCTAATAATACAATTAACTTATCGTCATACTCTTTACGCAACTTACCCTTTTTTTGAAAGAACATTTTCCCTTCTCCTCTTATATCTCTCTACGGCCTTCTAAAGCTTTCGATAGTGTTACTTCATCTGCATATTCTAAATCTCCACCAACTGGCAGACCATGTGCAATACGAGTTACTTTAATTCCTGTTGGCTTTAAGAGGCGGGATATGTACATCGCTGTGGCTTCCCCTTCAATATTAGGGTTTGTTGCTAATATCACTTCTTGTACTGTTTCATCTTGCAGTCTCTTTAATAACTGCGGGATATTAATATCCTCTGGTCCAATTCCCTCCATTGGAGAAATGGCACCACGCAAAACATGATATACACCTTGATATTCTTTCATTTTTTCCATCGCAATTACATCTTTCGGCTCTTGTACTACACAAACAACCGATTGATCCCTATGCGAATCGTCACAAATATAACAAGGATCGCGGTCAGTGATATGTCCGCACACAGAACAATACGCTAAATCTCGCTTTGCATTCACAAGTGCTTTCGCAAAACCTAGTACATCATCCTCTTTCATATCTAACACGAAGAATGCCAATCGAACCGCTGTTTTCGGTCCGATTCCTGGCAACTTCATAAAACTATCGATTAATTTTGATATCGGTTCTGGATAATGCATATATCAATATCCTCCTAGAACATTCCACCTGGTAAGTTCATGCCTTTTGTAAATTTGCCCATTGTAGAGTTTGAAAGTTCATCAACCTTTTTAAGTGCATCATTCGTTGCAGCTAATACTAAGTCTTGTAACATTTCGATATCTTCTGGATCTACAACTTCTTCTTTAATTTTCACTTCAAGAACTTGCTTATGACCATTTGCAATAACAGTAACCATTCCCCCGCCAGCTGTACCTTCAACTGTTTTTTCGCCAAGCTCTTCTTGCGCCTTCGCCATGTCTTTTTGCATCTTTTGCATTTGTTTCATCATATTATTCATATTTCCCATTCCGCCACGCATCATAATTAATTCCTCCTCATTATTATTACTCTTTTATTTCAATAAGTTCTTGCCCTACTAATTTTACAGCCTCTTCTATAAGAGGATCTTCTTTTTGTTCTGGGCTTTCTTCAGAATCCCCGCCTTCGCGTTGTAAAAAGTCTTCACGAATTTTACCCCATTCACTTTTTGGGATAGCAATCATATTTAACCTTTTACTTAACAATTCAAAAAGAGTTTGTTCCAATGTATCCATTGCTTCTCGATTTTCACTAGCCATTTTACAATGAATCTCATATTGAAATGCTAACACATAGGTATCATCCGAAGCCGCAACTGGTTCACTATTTTCTAATAAAACAGCAAATGCTACTTTGTTATGTGACTTGAGCCTTCCTAATAATTCGCCCCATACAGCTTTTAACTGTTCTAAATCTTGACGCTTCGCTTGCTTTAACACTTCATTCACACGTCCAACAGGAATTTTCATACTCCCTGTTCGTACCGGTTTTGGTGTTGCCCGCGTCTCTCTTACTTCCTGCTGCACACCAGCTGGCACGCCATTCTTTTTAACTTGCTCTAACTCTTTCTCCAACTGCTGCATCCTATTCATAATCGCTTGTAAACGATCTACGCCGTTTGCTTGCATCATAAACTGCTGACACAGTTGCACCATAACAACTTCCAAGAATATTCTTGGATGGTTTGTCCACTTCATCTCCTGTTGCCCCTTACTAAGGGTATGAATAATTTCATAGATTACTTCCGGTTGCATTTCTTCACTTAACGTACGGAATTGATCATCTACAATTACCCGTTCCAACATATGTTCTAATTGTGGTGAAGTTTGATATAAAAGCATATCACGATAGTAGTAAATGAAATCCTCCATAAAGCGAACTGGATCTTTCCCTTTACTCATCATCTCATCTATAATACGTAACGCTCTTGATACATCATTTTCACGTATACATTCTACCAGGTCACCCAAATATCGCTGAGATACAGATCCTGTTACAGCTAAAACATCTTCACTCGTCACCGTTTCATCACTATAAGAAATAGCTTGATCAATAAGACTGAGCGCATCACGCATACCACCTTCGGCGGCACGCGCTACGATTTGTAACGCTTCATCTTCTACTTGCGTACCTTCATTTGTCACGACCGTCGATAATCTCTCAACGATATCATTTACTGATATCTTTCGAAACTCAAAACGCTGACAACGCGAAATAATTGTAGCTGGAATTTTATGCGGTTCTGTTGTCGCCAGAATAAAAATAACATGTCCTGGCGGCTCTTCTAAAGTTTTCAAAAGCGCATTAAAGGCACCCATAGAAAGCATGTGAACTTCATCAATAATGTATACTTTATATCCTACAGCACTTGGAGCATATTTTACTTTATCTCTTATATCTCGAATTTCATCTACACCGTTATTTGAAGCCGCATCAATTTCTAATACATCTGAAATAGACCCTTGTGTAATTCCTAAACAAGAAGGACATTCATTACAAGGTTCAGCTACCGGGGCGTGTTCACAGTTAATTGCCTTTGCAAATACTTTTGCAATTGTCGTTTTCCCTGTTCCCCTCGGACCCGAAAACAAATAAGCATGTGAAGCTTTCTCTTGAAGAAGGGCATTTTGCAACGTTTTTGTCACGTGCTTTTGACCGACTACATCTTCGAATTTTTGCGGTCTCCATGTTCGGTATAACGCTTGGTATGACACGAAAATACGGCCTCCCTCAAAGGTTATTATCTTATTTATTATAACCCATTCTGTTTATAGATTCCAAAAGTTATTTTCCATACAAAAAACTCACCTTTATATAAAGGTGAGTTTTGTATACATATATAACTGCCGTGCACCTTCTGTCGATTACGTACCATAAGCGTTACTCAAGCAGTTAGCTCGGTTCAGGCACTCCTGCGGCACACGAGAAAACCCGCTTATTGCTGCTTCCTTCCGGACCTGACAAGGTTCACGGGGTCCCGTTGCGCAGGACCCAAACGTCAACACCACTTACTTAAGGCAGACCTTACAGCAACATAACCTCGAGAAGGGATTCAGCCTCGCTAGAGCGGATTGCGAGTATAGGGCACCGCTACCTCCCCGCTTAGCACGGCAAAGTTAAAACCAATATTCGGTTGCCTTGGATAAGGCATTATCAGTATAACTTGTTTTTTTACAAAATGCAAATACGTTAGTTACCATTACTTTTCTCTAGTTTTTTCATTTCTTTTCTTTTCTTACGAAGCTCCCTAAAAAAAATCGTTAACAACGTACCACATTCTTCTTCAAGTACACCAGGCACTACTTCACACTGATGATTAAAACGCTCATCAGTTAAAAGATTCATCAACGTACCTGCACATCCACCTTTCGGATCGCTCGCACCATATACAACCCGTTTTATACGCGATAAAACAATTCCCCCTGCACACATTGGGCAAGGTTCTAATGTTACATATAACGTTGCATCTTCTAAACGCCATGTCCCTAATTTTTTGCAAGCTTCATCAATAGCTAAGAGTTCGGCGTGAGCTATTGATCTCTGTTCAGTTTCTCTTAAGTTATGTGCGACACTAATCACTTCACCATCTAGCACAATTACAGCACCAATTGGTACCTCTTGTATCGCCTCCGCCTTCTTCGCTTCCTCTATTGCTAACTGCATAAAATATATATCTCGCTCCATAATATAGTCCTTTCACCAAAAATAAAATACACTTTTTCATTTCTTGCAGGTGGGATAACTTTTACAAATTCAATCCAACCTAAAGAAGAAAGAGAGGGAATTACATATGAAAAATACCGCCTTACTCATTATCGATATGATTAATGATTTTCAATTCTCCCACGGACCCATCCTGGCACAGAAATGTGAAATTATAAAGAACCCCATTTTACAATTAAAGGACACCATGAAATCATTGGGCTATCCAATAATTTATGTCAATGATCACTATCAACTTTGGAGATCTGATATTGATCAACTTATCACCCATTGTACAAATGAGTATAGTAAAAATATTATCGAGGCCATTGCTCCGCATACTGACGATTACATTTTTATTAAACCACATTACTCTGCTTTTTATGAAACACCTTTGAATTCTTTATTAGGTTATTTAAAAATCGAAAATCTCATTTTAACAGGAATTGCCGGGAACATATGCATCCTTTTTACAGCTAATGATGCCCATATGAGAAATTATACACTTTATGTACCACGGGATTGCATCGCTTCTAATAACGAGCAAGATAATGAACATGCTTTAAAAATAATGGAAGCCACATTAAAGGCAAATATTGTACCGTCATCCCAAATAAAATTTAATTAATACATATCTATTTTCTAACTTTTTATATCAAATTAGTCCGCTCGCTCCCCTCTTGTGCTACAATAATTCTGTTTTGTGTTTTTAGTAGTCACGGTAAATCACTGATTGAAAGGAGGAAACAGCGTGACCGGAGTACCATTTATCACGGTTGAAGGACCAATTGGTGTTGGAAAAACTTCACTTGCGAAGGAACTTTCAACTCACATGCAACTCCACTTACTAAAAGAGATTGTTGATGAAAATCCTTTTTTAGGAAAATTCTACGAAGACATCGACGAATGGAGTTTTCAAACAGAGATGTTCTTTCTTTGTAATAGATACAAACAACTAGAGGATATTAACATAAAGTATTTGAATCAAAGAAAGCCTGTAGTAGCAGATTATCATATATTTAAAAATTTAATTTTTGCATCCCGTACATTAAAAGATTCTCAATATGACAAGTACATGCAAATTTATCGCATTCTTACGCAAGATATGCCTGTGCCAAATGTCATCGTTTATTTAACAGCGAGCCTAGAAACATTACAAAAACGAATTGCCATGCGCGGAAGAGAATTCGAAAAAAATATGGATCCAAATTACTTGCTACAGCTTACAAAAGATTACGAAACAGCAATGGATGCTTTCAAAAAGGACCATCCAGATATTCCAGTATTGAAATTTAATGGAGACGATATGGATTTTGTAAGAAATCATGATGATTTAAATGTCATCTTATCAGCTCTTCAAAATACTCT
The DNA here is from genome assembly GCF_008042285.1 of Bacillus sp. AR13-1. NCBI lineage: Bacteria > Bacillati > Bacillota > Bacilli > Caryophanales > Bacillaceae > Bacillus > Bacillus sp. AR13-1. The sequence goes on along the minus strand of NZ_QNUA01000059.1, from coordinate 8,850 downwards.
CTTGAAGGAGTCGAAATAACAATGAATTTAAGGCAAAAATATGATATACCAAATGATGCAGTTATCACTATTGCTGGAACAGTAGGTGTCGGTAAATCAACTATGACAACTGCATTGGCTAACGCTTTAGGTTATCGTACATCTTTTGAAAAAGTAGATTCCAACCCATATTTGGACAAGTTCTATGCTGATTTCACACGCTGGAGCTTTCACTTACAAGTGTACTTTTTAGCAGAACGATTTAAAGAACAAAAAAGAATTTTCGAATATGGTGGCGGTTTTGTTCAAGACCGTTCTATCTATGAGGACACTGGTATTTTCGCAAAAATGCATTACGAAAAGGGTACAATGACTGAAACTGATTATGAGACATACAAAGGGTTATTTGATGCTATGGTCATGACTCCTTACTTCCCTCATCCAGACTTATTAATTTACCTAGAAGGTTCTTTTGATGATATTGTCGATCGTATTCAAGAACGAGGACGTCCCATGGAGCAGCAAACACCAATTGAATATTGGAAAGAGATGCATGGACGTTACGATAACTGGATTAATAACTTTAATTCATGCCCTGTTTTACGATTAAACATTAATGAATACGATATTTTAAAAGATGGCGATTCAATCGAACCAATCATTAAAAAAATTGGATATTTTTTAAAACAAACACGTAAACTTGTAAAATAAAAAACCCGTGCATATGCACGGGTTTTCCTATGAAATTACTTTTTCTTTTTTGTCGGAGCAATAATTTCACTCTCTGGCTTTCCAGCATTAATACGCTGACGAACAGTACTCGTACTAATATCATATGTTTCAGCAATCTCTTTAACAGTCAATTCTTTCCCATTAATTACTGCTGTTAGTAATTTCCCTGTACGTTTTGGAGTTACTTCTTTTTGCACAGCTGGTTTTTCAGCTTCTTTTGGTACCTCTACTTTTTTTGCAACCTGTTTTACATCACAAGTGCAACCACAAAGTTTACGGAATGTATCATCACTTATAATGCGCGACACATTTGCACCACTGTTTAAAATTCTATTGTTCTTACAGACAGGACATTGTACATAATATAAAGTTTTTCCATCTAAAGGAAACGTTTGTATAATAAGATCCATGTTAACTCCTTTCATATCTATGAAGATAATCATCGGAATATGAGTGTGTAATAAGGACACTATATCCTTACATCATACTTTATGATTGGTTTTAAAATAAAAACTCGTTACGTGTTGGTAACGAGTTCTCCAATCTCCACTTATATGCGCTGTTGTCAATTATATCTGGAGGAGGTAGAGGGATTCGAACCCCCGCGCGACTCTCGCCGCCTGTCGGTTTTCAAGACCGATCCCTTCAGCCAGACTTGGGTATACCTCCATATTGACATCAAATATAATATCAAAAGAAAAACAGTTAGTCAACCCTACTATAATAAATTATGAGGAAAGGGGAATTTTACTTCCCCTCTCCTTTATGACACTGCTGACAACGTCCATAATTACCAATCACTCATACCGATGAATGTTTTAACTTATTTAATAACTGTTTTTCCTCCCATATAAGGGCGAAGAACTTCTGGAATTATAATTGTACCATCTTCTTGTTGGTAGTTCTCTAAAATAGCTGCCACTGTACGTCCAATTGCAAGACCAGATCCATTTAGTGTATGAACATGTTCCGGTTTACCATTTGGCTCACGACGGAAACGGATATTCGCGCGTCTCGCTTGGAATGCCTCAAAATTACTACAAGAAGAAATTTCACGATATGTACCATAGCTTGGAATCCATACTTCAATATCGTATTTCTTCGCTGCTGTAAATCCTAAATCTCCTGTACACATGCTCATAACGCGATATGGCAACTCTAATAATTGTAACACGCGCTCTGCATCATTTGTTAATTTTTCTAACTCTTCATAAGAATCTTCTGGTTTCACGAACTTCACAAGTTCAACTTTATTAAATTGATGTTGGCGAATTAAACCACGTGTATCACGACCAGCTGAACCTGCTTCAGAACGGAAGCATGAGCTAAACGCAGCATATCGTATCGGCAATTGCTCTTTACTCACAATCTCATCACGATGCATATTCGTTACAGGTACTTCAGCTGTTGGGATTAGGAAATAATCTTCACTTTCAATACGGAATGCATCTTCTTCAAACTTTGGAAGTTGTCCTGTTCCAGTCATACTTGCACGGTTTACCATATAAGGAGGCAATACTTCCTCATATCCATGCTCATCAGTATGAAGGTCAAGCATAAAGCTAATCAAAGCACGTTCTAATCTTGCACCAGCACCTTTGTAAAATACAAATCGGCTTCCTGTTACTTTCCCAGCACGTTCAAAATCTAAAATCCCTAAATCAGTAGCAAGGTCCCAATGTGGTTTTGGCTCATAAGTAAATTCTTTCACTTCTCCCCAAGTACGTGCTACTACGTTATCATCCTCTGTTTCACCTATTGGAGCAGATTCATGAGGGATATTTGGGATAGATAGCATTAATCTTTCTAAATCTTCTTCAACTGTACGAAGCTCATTATCAAGATCTTTTACTTTTTCCCCAACTTCACGCATTTCTAGAATTAGAGCTTCCGCATCTTTCTTTTCACGCTTTAATACTGAAATTTGTTGAGATACTTCGTTACGTTTACTTTTTAATTCTTCTGTTTGAACAAGTAGCTCTCTTCTTCTCGTATCAAGTTCTTCAAAGCGACCAAAATCCGTTAAATCTTCGCCTCTATGCTGTAATTTTGCTTTTACTTCTTCAAAATTCGTACGTAAAAATTTAATATCAAGCATTATATACTCCTCCTTTTATTTTATAAAACACAAAAAACTCCCGTCCCTATACAAAGGGACGGGAGTTAACCCGCGTTGCCACCCTAGTTGAAAGCATTACCGCTTTCCTCTCAAGTAGAAATAACGGCTCTTCACCGGGAATGTTTACTAATCAAAAGATATTCCACATTCCATTCCAGGATGGATTCACAAACTGTTTCTATCGATTTCCACCAACCATCGACTCTCTATAAGAAACAACATTTGTTACTACTTCCTATCAACACGCTTATTTTATAAAATTGTTATCATCAATTTACTATAATCTTATACAAGTTGCAAGTTACTTATACAACTTTTTTCATTTTCGCTTCTTTTACCATTTCTACAAAGTATGCAGTTACACGATGATCATCCGTTAATTCCGGATGGAAAGAAGCAGCTAAAAACGGCCCTTGCCTTACCGCTACCATTCGCTCGCCATGCGTAGAAAGTACTTCAACATCATCAGCTACATTTACAACATACGGAGCACGGATAAATACACCAACAAAGTCTTCTCCCACACCTTTCATTGAAAGTGCAGCTTCAAAACTATCTTTTTGGCGTCCGAACGCATTGCGCTCAACCGTAATATCCATAGCACCAATATGTGCTTCTTCATAGCCAATAAGTGTTTTCGCAAGAAGAATCATTCCTGCACATGTACCAAACATTGGTTTACCAGACTTCGCAAATGTACGAAGAGGCTCCATGAAAGCATACTTATCAATAAGACGGCGCATTGTTGTACTTTCACCGCCTGGTAAAATAAGACCATCAATCTCTTCAAGTTGCTCTACACACTTTACAACAACAGCTTCTGCACCACTTGCCTCAACTGATTTTACATGCTCACGAACTGCACCTTGAAGACCTAGTACACCGATTTTCACCATTTTAAAGATCTCCTTTAATTACCATCCACGCTCTTGCATGCGTTGTTCTGGTAATAACGTTGAAATTTCGATACCTTTCATTGCATTACCTAATCCTTTAGAAAGGCTTGCAATTAGTTCGTAATCTTCATAATGAGTCGTTGCTTCAACGATTGCACGTGCAAATTTCTCTGGGTTCTCTGATTTGAAGATACCAGATCCAACAAATACACCATCAGCACCAAGTTGCATCATTAACGCTGCATCTGCTGGTGTTGCTACACCACCTGCTGCAAAGTTTACAACTGGCAGGCGACCAAGGCGTTTAATTTCAAGTAGTACTTCATAAGGAGCACCAGTATTTTTTGCATATGTCATTAACTCATCTTCACGTAGACTTGCAACTTGACGGATTTCTGCATTGACTTGGCGCATATGACGCACTGCCTCTACAATGTTTCCTGTTCCAGGTTCACCTTTTGTACGAAGCATAGCTGCACCTTCTGCAATACGACGTGCAGCTTCTCCGATATCGCGGCAACCACATACAAACGGAACTGTGTAATCACGTTTATTTAAATGGTATACTTCATCAGCAGGAGTCAATACTTCACTCTCATCGATATAGTCTACCCCTAATGATTCTAATACACGTGCTTCTACAAGGTGACCGATACGACATTTTGCCATAACCGGAATTGATACAGCACCCATAACTTCTTCAACAATTGTTGGATCTGCCATACGAGAAACGCCACCTGCTGCACGAATATCTGCAGGTACACGCTCTAATGCCATAACAGCAACTGCACCTGCCTCTTCTGCAATCCTTGCTTGCTCGGCGTTAACTACGTCCATAATAACGCCGCCTTTTTGCATTTCTGCCATTCCACGTTTTACACGTTCTGTCCCTGTTACATTTGTCATGTACAAAAACCCCCCTAGGTGAATTGCTTTCCCCCGTTAAAGAAGAAAATTAAGAATACTCTTACATTCTACCACTAACTATCTGATGCTTGTCCACTACTTTTTCATAAAGTCGGTATGAAAAATAGGAATAAGAAAAAGCTCCTACAATGAGGAGCTTTTAAAACCAACCTTTTACTGTATCAACAGCACTATTCCACATACCACTAAAGAAAGAACCAATTCCGCGCATAGAACGTGTGAACCAGCCTGCCTCTTCTACTTCAGATTTTGTTATAAGGTCTACTTGTAATGATTTTCCTGATAAAAATCCAGGATCATTACTATCTTTAGACGTTACAACCATTTGGCCAAGTGTAACTCCCTTTTTCATAGGTGCCTCTTGTCCCTTATTTCCTTCTTTAAATTCTGTTTTATAAACGTCTTTACTTCCCTTTGGCACCGGAAGTGAAACAGCTTGCTTCGTTTGAACTGCTACATCTTTATCTTTCGCATTTTCAACTCTTACTGTTTCTTTTCCTTTAACCGAAGAACCTTTTTCATACATTTTCTTCATTTCAAAGTTAGCAAAGCCATAATCATATAATTTCTTTGTCTCATCAAATCTTGCCGTGTGAGATTTTGTTTTAATAACTACAGAAATGAAACGCATACCATTTCTTTCAATCGTACCAGTGAAACAATCTCCTGCTTCTGGAGTTGATCCTGTTTTCAGACCATCTACGCCTTCGTATTCCTTAATTAACCCTTTTAACATCCAGTTCCAGTTAGGCATTTCGATCCGATCCGGAGTACCTTCACGGAATACTTTTTTTGAAATTTTTGCTATGTCTAATGTTTTAGGGAAATCTTGAATAAGACGTTGTGCTAAAATTGCTACATCTCTCGCAGACATTTTATTTTCTTCATCTGGAGTTGTCCCTTCAGGATGGTGTCCTTTTAAATCTTTGTTCGTTAAGCCCGTAGAATTTACAAACTTATAATTTTTTAATCCTAACTCTTTCGATTTATCATTCATCATTTTTACAAAGTCTACTTCTTTTCCAGCAACTGCTTCAGCTAACGCTATCGTTGCACCATTAGCAGAATAAATTGCCATTGCTTCGTATAGCTCTTTTACTGTATAAGATTCACCATTTCGTAGAGGCACGTTCGATAATGAACGATCTTGCGAAATGTTATAAGCATATTCGGAAACCTTAACTTTTTGATCCCATTTTAGTTTCCCTTTCGCAATAGCCTCGTTCACTAGGTATTCACTCATCATTTTTGTCATACTAGCAATTGATAATAACTCATCTGCATTTTTTTGATATAAAATCTTCCCAGAATTCGCTTCTACTAAAATTGCCGCACCTGCTTCAATGTTTAAAGCGGCTCCTGTTTCTGCTGATGCATTGCTATATGGTACAAGCATGCTACAAGCTATTGTAAGCACTGTTACCAACGCAATGAATCTTTTGCAAAACATACCTTTCACTTTTGCTACCCCCAATATCTATGTACTCACATAACCGTTATTCTAACATAATCAAAAAAAAATAGACAGAGATATCAAATCTCTGTCTATTTGTATATAAGACATTATAATGAGTAGTTTGGAGCCTCTTTTGTAATCTGTACGTGATGAGGATGGCTTTCACGTAAACCTGCACCTGACATACGAATGAACTGTGCATTCTCACGTAAGAATTCTAAATTCTGCGCTCCGCAATATCCCATACCTGCACGTAATCCACCAACTAATTGATGAACTGTATCTGCTAAAGGTCCTTTATATGGTACGCGTCCTTCAATACCTTCAGGAACAAGTTTTTTGTTTCCTTCTTGGAAGTAACGATCTTTACTTCCTTTTTCCATTGCTCCAACAGAACCCATACCACGATATACTTTAAATTGGCGACCTTGGTAAATTTCAGTTTCTCCAGGGCTTTCAGCAACGCCAGCAAACATACTACCTAGCATAACAACGTGTGCTCCTGCTGCTAAAGCTTTAACCATATCACCAGAGTACTTAACACCGCCATCAGCAATAACTGGAATACCGTGTTTACGAGCTTCTGTTGCACAATCATAAACTGCTGTTAATTGTGGTACACCAACACCAGCTACAACACGCGTTGTACAAATAGAACCTGGTCCAATACCAACTTTAACTACGTTTGCACCAGCCTCAATTAATGCTTTCGTTGCTTCAGCTGTAGCAACATTTCCAGCGATAATATTTAGTGCTGGATATTTCGCACGAACTTCTTTTACCTTTTCAATAACACCTTTAGAATGCCCATGAGCTGTATCAAGTACAATTGCATCTACGCTAGCTTTTACTAATGCATCGATACGAAGCATAGCATCAGCCGTTACACCAACAGCTGCTCCAACTAATAAGCGTCCTTGCTTATCTTTAGCAGAGTTTGGGAATTCAATTACTTTTTCAATATCTTTTATTGTAATAAGCCCTTGTAATACACCGTTATTATCAACAAGAGGGAGCTTTTCAATTTTATACTTTTGTAGGATCTTTTCAGCTTCTTCCAGTGTAGTACCAACTGGAGCTGTAATTAACTGTTCTTTTGTCATTACGTCAGAAATTTTGATTGAGTAGTCTTGGATGAAACGCATATCACGGTTTGTAATAATACCAACTAATTTTCGCTCATCTAAATTATTTACAACTGGTACACCTGAGATACGATATTTTCCCATAAGATGTTCTGCATCATATACTTGATGTTCTGGAGTTAAGAAGAAAGGATCTGAAATAACGCCGCTTTCAGAGCGCTTTACTTTATCAACTTGCTCTGCCTGTTGTTCAATAGACATATTCTTATGAATAATTCCTAAACCGCCTTGGCGAGCCATTGCAATAGCCATGTCAGCTTCTGTTACTGTATCCATTCCTGCACTAATTAACGGGATGTTTAACTGTAAGCTTTCAGATAAAACTGTTTTAACACTTACTTCTCTTGGTAATATATCTGACCTCGCTGGTACAAGTAATACATCATCAAAAGTCAAACCTTCTTTAACAAATTTAGATTCCCACATAATTGTTCCCCCCATGATACCAGAAATTATTATTAGTAGCTTATCAATTGGTTAAAATACTGTCAAGGACGTATATATATGTTAGAATTTTTAGACAATAAAAGGAGCGTAATATATGCATCAAACACATTGTACTTGGCAGCAATTAAGTTTCTTCTTTTCATCTCAAAATGTACAACGTTATCTTGCCCGTTGTTATGAAAAATCCTCGATTCAGGATGCCGAAAAAAAAAGTTTTGAAAATTGTTATCCATTTATTTATTACTTAGAACACGGTAAAAATTATTATGAATTATATAAAACAGCACCATTTTCCATTCAGCCAATGCTGTTATTTTATGGAATGGGGCAACTTTTTAAAGCTTGTTTATTAACTATTAATCCAAACTATCCAGAATCAACAACCGTTTTAGCACATGGAGTGACAACCCGTAAACGAAAAAAACAAGGATATCAATTTTTAGAAGATGAGGTGAAAATACAGAAAAACGGACTATTTACTCACGCTGCAGAACAACTGTTTCACATGAAACACTTGGAAACAGAAAAGTTTAATATGTTAGAGCTAATGGGAAAAATCCCTGAGTTACAACATTTATTTCGCTATAGTCAAAAAGGAACAACATTATATAAAATCGATTCAACAAATAAAAATGAGCTCTCCTTTTCAGTCAACATACTAGATCGACTACATATGACTAAAGAGAGATTTTCTCGTTACATCGAAACAGCTTGTAAGCATTTATCAATACAACACGTACCTGAGAAAAATAATGAATTAAATGTGTTTTTTTCAGCACCTATTCAATCATGGAATCCTATGTATAGCACACCTTTATACTACGAGTATCTTGCTGACACTTATTATTTACCACTTACGAACGACCCTAGAAACTCTAAGCCAGTGTTGCCTGAGCTCCTTGTTCATTATTTATTGCTCTATAATTTAAGCATGATTTCGAGGTATGAAACAGATTGGTGGTATGACTTACTTGGAAGCTATGGATCTGAAGATTATCCATTTATTTATCAGTTTCTCAATATTTCTGCTCAAAAAATCCCTTACTATATTTCAGCATTTTTATTAACGGAATCCAACCTATTTCATGGGAAATAAAAAAAACACAAGTCAAAAGACTTGTGTTTTTAGCTTGCTTGGCGACGTCCTAC
>NZ_QNUA01000058.1:0-99863 GCF_008042285.1 Bacillus sp. AR13-1 | reverse complement strand
ATGAAAGGCTGATTGTTTTTATGTGTTGAAGGAGTCTTTTAGAAGAATTGTAGTTTTTAGATTGATAGTTAAAACTGTAACAGCTTATGTATAATTAATATCATTTTGTCAAATGAATGTCACATAAAAGTCTTATAGTGTATATAGAAAGTGAAACATATACAAAGCAGGAGATGAAATGATGAAAAAGGCACTACAATATATATTCATATTATTTACGTTAGTTACTTTAAGTTATGTAATTTATATTAACTATGAAAAGCAGAAAGAGATTAAAAATAATAAACAAGTAATTAGTGAAGTTGCAAAGAGGTATGATATTCCAGATTGGATACCATTATCTATTGCTGATCATGAAACAAAATTTGATCGAAAAGCGATAGGGGATAACGGAACATCTTTCGGATTATTCCAATTACATCGTGGTGGATTAGCACCAGCGCAATTATCGGAAGAGAGTTTAGTGGATTCGCGTATAAATACAACGATAGCAATTTCAAGTATGGTCAAATCGTATGAACGTGGTGTGAAAAAAGGACTGCAGGATTGGGAGTTGCTTAAATATGTTGCTAATACATCAGGGTGGCCAGGAAACTTAGGGGGAGAATGGACAGATAATAATACGAAATATAATAAAGGGCTAGAACAATCATATCAATTATATAAAAAAGAGAAGTAGATATAAAAAGGCATTTTCAATTTGGGGAAATGTCTTTTTTATGTTATAGTATAAAAAGTGTTTGGGTGTTATGTTATTTCGATATATCTTCAAATTTGTTGTGTAGTATTTTTATATTAAATAACTACTAAAATCATTTTTTTATATAAGGAGTAAGAAGTAGGGATATGAAAAATATAGATTTTATACTAGAAAGTGATGAAACATTAAAACCGTCAGAACGATTAGTACTATTATTATTAGAGAAGCATAGAATGTTATATACGAACGATCTATTAGCTCTTTCAAATTTATCATATAAAACATTAACAGATTCACTAACAGCACTCGTTTTAAAGTCTTATGTTTTAAAGGATACAGGTAAGGGAAGAAGGCAGAATTGTTATAGATTAGTATGATAAGAGTACTGCTAGAGATTCTTGCTATATATGTATTTTTCAAATGTAAGGATAAATTCCATTTTTATTTTCAAGTGATAAAAAACTATTAATCTAAGTAAATAGCCGGTTTTGAATATATAAAGAGTTCATGGCTGCTAAATATATAATTTCATTTCATTTTTATTAATGTTTATTAGTTGTAAGTGAAAATGATATTTTTTTAAACAAATATAAAAATGAAATTCAAAAACAATCTACTCATTAGAGTGGGTTGTTTTTTTATTAGGATAGCGAATTATAAAAATAATATTATTATGTAAACTTAATTATTTAGAAAGGAACATGTGATTATTAATGGAATTTATTAAGGGGTACTTAATATTTGTATACATGGAGGTTCATTATGGAACAAATCATATCAATATCACAAGCAGTCATAAGAGGGGAAAAAGAAAAGGTAGTAGAAATCATTAATACGGATCCAAGTGTTGTTAACTCATTTAGTGAAGATGGATGGACACCGCTTCACTTAGCTGCTTATTTTGGACAGAAAGAAATTGCAAGTTTCCTTTTAGAACAGGGAGCAGAAATACATATTAGAGCAAAAAACGAAAATGAAAATACACCTCTTCAAGCAGCAATTGCGAATAAGCAAAGCGAGCTTGTAGCTTTCTTAATTGAAAAGGGATCAGATGTGAATGCTGTGCAAAGTGGTGGCTGGACAGGACTTCATGAAGCGGCGTTATTAGGAAATGAAGAAATCATTATATTACTTCTTGAAAATGGTGCTAATAAAATGATTAAGAAAAATGATGGAAAAACCGCATATGATATTGCTTTAGAAAAAGGGTATGAATCCCTATTACATCATTTGCAAGAGGAAGTGAGCTTATGATTAGCCACTGGAATGTAGGGATTTTTCTTTTTAATGAAGTGGAAGTGTTAGATTTTGCGGGTCCATTTGAAGTTTTTTCCGTTACAGCAACAAGTGAAGGTCAACTATTTACAGTTCATACTGTTAGTCAAGATGGAGAAATGATTACAGCGAGAAATGGATTAAAGGTACAACCGGACTATAGTATCGAAAACTTGCCTCCAGTTGATATTTTAATTATTCCTGGTGGGTTAGGTGTTAGAGAAAACGAAATGAAAAATGAAATAATAACAAATTGGATCCGCGAGCAAATGAAAGAAGTAAAGTTAATGACTTCTGTTTGTACCGGTGCGCTTTTACTTGCGAAAGCTGGATTACTCGATGGCTTCAAAGCGACAACACATTGGGCAAGTATTGAAAGTTTTAGAAATGATTTTCCGAATGTGGAAGTATTAGAGAATGTAAAGTTTGTAGATGAGGGGCATATTATTACGTCTGGAGGAATTTCAGCTGGAATTAATATGTCATTTCACATTGTGAGAAATTTGTTGGGTGCTCGAGTTGCTGAAGAAACAGCGAAGAGGATGGAATATGATATAGATTTAAAGTATTAAAAGTAAAACAAGACCAGCAGTTGGATATTTCCAGCTGCTGGTCTTGTTTTATATTGACTGAATATGCGCTAATTCCTCATCTGTAAGAATCGGACGGATAGACGAGTCTGCATTTTCTTTCGCTTGTTTTTCTGTTTTTGCGCCAGGAATTGCGACCGATACCGCTGGATGAGTGAGGACATAACGAAGTGCAAGTTGCCCTAAGGTTTGATTTTCATTTGAGAGTAATCGTAGTTTCTCTACTTTTTGTAAATCTTCTTGAAACCACTTTTCTTTTGGCCATTCTTTGCGTAAATCTCCGTCAAGAAAAGTTGTTTTATTTGTAAATTTTCCAGTTAATATCCCCATTTTTAAAGGGCCGCGTATAACAGCTCCTAAATTGTTCTCCTGTAGGTAGGGCAGTATGTCGTTTTCCGGTTTTCGGTTTAATATGTTGTAATCAAGTTGCACAACATCAATTTCATTGTTTTTATTGAAGTGTTTTATATATTGTATGTCGTGAGTTGAAACACCAACAGCTCTTACTTTTCCGTCCCGTTTTAATATTTCAAATGCTCGTAAAAATGATTCTGTTTCTTCTTGTTTATCCCACCAAATGTGACAGAAATAAACATCAATATAATCTGTTTCTAGGCGCAGTAAGCTAGTTTCAAATACTGCGATCACTTTTTCTGCAGTATTATAAACAGGCTCTCCACTTGGATCATAGTGATGCCCAATTAAACCGCCTTTCGTTGATAAAACGATATTATTGCGGTGCTCTCTTATCGCTTGAGTTACTAACCTTTCACTATGTCCTAATCCGTATACATCAGCAGTATCAATAAAGTTTACGCCACATTCAATTGCTTTCTTCATAGCGGTTATAGATTGTTTGTCGTTAACAGGACCCCATTCATCGCCGCCAATCGCCCACGCTCCAAAGCCAATTTCAGAAACAGTAATTCCAGTTTTACCTAATGTACGGTAGTGCATCATTTTTCCTCCTTGTAAGCATGTTATAACATCGGTATGCAAAACTAGAATTTATATGTGTAAAAATGTTTTCTACAATTGGGGAAAAAGAATAACATAAACTACTATTTTATAGCAGCATAAATAAAAATTCTCATTTTAAATACAGAGATGTCGTCGAACGCTATCTCTAATTGGTTAATTTGTGAGATTTTTTTGTGAAGGAGGTTATTTTATAAGAATAGAATTTAAGTTAGTAAGAGATCGTGCCTATGGTAGTGAGAAAATATGGGTTAGGGGGATTTGAAAATGAGGAAACTCAAAAGAGTCAATGTTCCTAATATACCAGAGCAACTATCACAGCCTAACGACAAGCGAACTATAAATAAGAAGAAGTTAAGGCGTTTTATTTTCATGTTCATTTTTATTGCTGCGACTACTTTGTACGTTCAATATATTTTAACGAAACAACAAGAAGTAATTAATGGCAAAAAAAATACAATAACAAATCAAAAGAAACAATTAGTTTCTTTAAAGAAAGATCAAGGTTCTTTAAAGATTAACATTGAGAATTTAACCGATAATGAAGAAGAGATTTTAAAGTTTGCTAGAAAAGAGTATCAATTTTCTAAGTCAAACGAAACAATATTCGTATTGCCAAAGTGAAGTGGTGGAACAGTTAGCGATAGCTAACTGTTTTTTGATGTATGAGGGAAAAGTTGTTTGTAGTGTGAATGTCATGGTACAAGGAGAAATGACATATTGTAAAAATGAGAAGTTTGAGCCAATTTTAATTGTTTTAAGAGATTTTCATAATTATGGAATATATGTCAAAATAAATATTGTTAAAATTCTGTCAATTGTATATAATACAAGGTAAGCGGATACATTTTTTAATCAACGTTGAGTTAACAGCTTATACGTCTGTTAAGAAAACCGTTATCCTCGTATAAGAAAGGAAGATAGCTGTGTACGCTTCAAATACAATTTACGTCGTAGGGGATGCGAAAGCACCTCAAAATAATCCCATTACCGAAAAGTTCAAAAGTTATTTTGTAGCATTTGTACTTGAGAAGGATACAGGGGAAATTGTAGATGCAGATTGCTCAGCCACAATTGCATTAACATCTCAATTTGTTAAATATTTGTTTCTACATAAAAATATTAATGACCCAGCATTAGTAACAGAAATAAAAAATCGGTACTTCGGTTCGTGTCAAAAGGCGCTACTTGTAGCGCTAAAGGATGCACAGAAAAAATATAATCAGATCGCTGCTTTGTCTACCCATTCATAGACAAAATCCAGCCGTAAGAATCTTCTTATGGCTGGATTTTTTTGTTTCGCATTAACGGAAAAGCCACCCGGATATTAAAGTATCACTCTATAAACAATGAAAGGATGAACAAAATGAAAATTACCGATGTGAAGGTAAACCGCCGACATGTAAAGCTTCATACACCGTTTAAAACTGCGCTTCGCACTGTAACGGAAATCGAAAGTATAGATGTGTTTATTCATACAGATGAAGGGATTGTTGGAAAAGGAGCTGCTGCAGCAACACCGGTTATTACAGGTGATTTTGCCAACGGGATTGAGGAAGCGATATTAGGGCCAATTCGCTCCGTATTAGTTGATAAAGATGTGCTGCAATTTCAAACGTTATTGTTACACATTCAAATGAGCTGTATAGGAAATACAAGTGGGAAAGCGGCGGTAGATATGGCTTTATACGATGTATATTGTCGATTTCACAACATACCGTTATATGCATTGTTAGGTGGGAAGAAAGAGATTTATACTGATATTACAGTAAGTGTTGATGAGCCTTTATTAATGGCAAAAGAAGCGAAAAAGCATATCGAAAAGGGATTCCAAACATTAAAAATTAAGGTGGGTAAAGAGGCACATTTAGATTTAGAACGCATAGAGGCAATTCGAAATGTAGTACCAAAGAATACGACGTTACGTTTAGATGCAAATCAAGGATGGAAACCGAAAGAAGCGGTTTCTATTATTAGAGAAATGGAGAATAGAAATTTAAATATAGAATTTGTAGAACAACCAGTTCATGCGAAAGATTGGGAAGGATTAAAGTACGTGAAGGACAATGTACAAACGCCTATTATGGCAGATGAAAGTATGTTTTCGGCAAGAGACGCATTAAAGATTGTCCAAGGAGGATATGCAGACCTACTTAATATTAAATTAATGAAATGCGGCGGCATACGAGAAGCATGGAAAATTGCGGATATTGCGGAAGTAGCAGGTGTGAAATGTATGGTCGGAAGTATGATGGAATCTTCACTTTCAGTTAGCGCTGTTGCCCATTTAGCTGCGGCTCATCCGAATATTCATTACTTTGATCTTGATGCACCGTTATGGTTAGTAGAAGAGCCAGAAGGGATGACTTACACTGGTCCAAAGGTAAACCTGCATTCTAGAGTGAATATACAATCTTAGAAGTAGTACCTAGTAAACTATCTTATAAGGGGGATATATATGAAAAAAGTAGGAACTGCATTTTTAACAACTTTATTTATATTTTCATCGTTTACTTCGGTGAATGCTGAAGAGAAGAAGGATAGTAAAGCATTTATAGATGTATCTGCTGCAACGTTATGGACTGCACCAGATTCATTACGACCAATTGATGCACCGAGTGCGACAAATCCAGTTGATTTATGGAAGTGGACGAAATCAATGACGCTAGATGAGAAGCTTTGGTTAACGAGTGCAAATAAATTAGAAACGCAAGCGCTACTCGGTCAAGAAGTAACAGTAATTGATAAAAAAGGTGATTGGGTAAAAGTACTAGTGCACGGACAGCCAACGCCGCGAAATGAAGAAGGGTATCCAGGGTGGATGCCTGAAAAACAATTAACGTATAATCAGGAATTTGCAGATAAAACAAACGAAGCTTTTGTATTAGTAACGAAACCGACAGCAATTGTATATATTAACCCTTCTGAAAAACATAAATCGCTAGAAGTCAGTTATAATACGCGTTTACCGCTATTAAGTGAAGATACGATCTCATACCGCGTATTGTTACCAAATGGTCAGAAGGCGTGGCTACGGAAAAATGATGGAACTGTTTACCATTCTCAAAATGATATTCCGACTCCAACCGCTGATGACTTAATAAACACCGGAAAAATGTTTTTAGGATTACCGTATATATGGGCTGGTACAAGTGGTTTTGGATTTGATTGCTCTGGATTTACACATACGATTTATAAATCACATGGCATTACAATACCGAGGGATTCTGGGCCACAATCAAAAGCAGGAATTGCGGTTGATAAAGAAAACCTACAAAAGGGCGATTTAATATTCTTTGCACATAATCAAGGAAAAGGTAGTGTTCATCACGTTGCCATGTATATTGGTGATGGAAATATGATTCACTCTCCAAAGGCTGAAAGATCGGTAGAAATTATACCGCTAAATACACCAGGATATATAGAAGAATACGCTGGTGCTCGTCGTTACTTACCTTAAAAAAGATAGGGGGGCTTTATATGAAAAAGGTTGTTCACTACTCATTAGTTAGTACTCTACTTGTATCTTCATTTTTAGTAGGCTGTGCTAAAGAAAAAACAGCTACAAAGCCGAAAGATGAGAAGAAAGTATTACAACTACTAGAAACGGGTGAAATTCCATCATTAAATTCAGGGAAAGTAACAGATGCGGTATCATTTAACGTTTTGAATAACGTAATGGAAGGGTTATTCCGTTTATCGAAAAATGATGAAGTGATTCAAGCGGGAGTACAAAAATATGAAGTGAGTAAAGATGGTAAGACATATACATTCCACTTACGTGATGCGAAATGGTCTAACGGAGATCCAGTAACAGCTCATGATTACGTATATGCTTGGAAGCAACTTATAAATCCAGATACAGCCTCTCAATATGCATATATCGCGTACGATGTGAAAAATGCGGAGAAGATAAATAAGAAACAATTAGGCTTAGAAGAATTAGGTGTGAAAGCAAAGGATGATAAAACGTTCGTTGTAGAGCTGGAACATCCTGTACCGTATTTTACGAAACTACTCATTTTACCATCTTTCTATCCAATTAATGAAAAATATGCGAAGGAGCAAGGTGATAAATACGGGTTAGAGGCAAATAAAGCGATATATAATGGGCCGTTTACATTATCAGAGTGGAAGCACGAAGCGAGCTTTACAATGAAGAAAAACGATAAATATTGGGATAAAAAAGAAGTGAAGTTAGATGAAGTAAACTATCAAATTGTTAAAGAAATTTCAACTGCGGTAAATTTATATGAGACAGATAAAGTTGATAGAGCTGTCATTTCAACAGAATTCGTAGATAAATATAAAAATAATAAAGATTTGAAACAATATACAGATCCGGTTATGTATTTCTTCCGTTTCAATGAAAATGTGCCGATTCTTAAAAATAAAAATGCACGTCTTGCGCTAAGTACAGTGTTTGATAAAAAGGGCTTGGCGACATCATTTTTAAATGACGGATCAGTTGCTGCGAATTATTACGTACCAAAAGGATTTTTAAAAGGACCAGATAAGAAAGATTTTAGAAGTACGGCAGGTGAGTTTAATAAGACGGATGTAAAGCAAGCGAAAGAATATTGGGAAAAGGCGAAGCAAGAGACAGGCACAAATGAAGTGACGTTAGAACTATTAAACTATGACTTAGAGAACTTTAAAAAGGTAGGCGAATATATTAAAGAACAGCTTGAGAAAAACTTACCGGGGCTAAAAGTAAATGTGAAATTACAACCACATACGCAAAAATTAGCGCTAGAGAAGAAAAAAGAATACGAAATGTCGTTATCACGTTGGTTACCTGATTATCCAGATCCAATGACATACTTAGAAGTTTTCCTTTCGGGAAGTACCGTAAATAATACAGGATATGCAAATCCAGAATATGATGCGTTAATTAAGAAGATTAAAACAGAATTAGGTAATGATGAAAAAGCTCGTTGGAAAGCACTGCAAGATGCGGAAAAAGTGCTCCTTGATGATGCGGTAATTGCACCAGTATTCCAGCGCGGTCTTTCTTACTTACAAAAACCATATGTGAAAGAATTATATGTACATCAATTCGGTCCAGCTACAAGTTTAAAATGGGCAGATGTACAAAAATAAAGTGATGGAGAAACAGACTTCACGTATGTGATAGTCTGTTTTTTCTTATAGATTCAAATGAATTATAGACATTTTATAAGTTTTTTCATAGCTTAAAAATAAAATTATTACATAAATTCCAGTGTGAAATTTATGTAGAATCTTGTATAATTAACATGTTTCTTTGGAAACATTTTCTTTCTCTATGAATGTATGAATTTGCAGAGAAAAGAGAGGAATACATACATGTATACAATAGATAAATAGAATGGGACATGTATAGAAAAAAGGAGAAAAATGATGACGTGTCATAAACAAGGGTTACAATTTATTAGCAATAGAAAGAGGAATAAACGATGAAGATGAAGCATGCTTTCGGACCAATTATTTTAGCCTGTGTACTCTTTTTCATTGTATTGCTTATTCCATCTAAGAGTTTAGTGTCACTAATAAGCGATAAAAAGATAGAAGATGCAGCAACTTCCTTACAAAAAGAGAAATTACAAAGTGTTTTCTTGCAACAGAAAATGTTAGAGAATTCGCAGTATTTACCGATGTATGGTTCATCAGAGTTTTTACGAATGGATGCATATCATCCATCTAACTATTTTAGAGTAAATCCAGCAGGTTTTACTCCATTTTTAATAGGGACTGGTGGTACGCAAAGCTTGGCTCATATATTAAATATGACGTCTACAATGGATGAATTAGAAGGTAAAAAGGTAGTCTTTGTTCTTTCACCACAATGGTTTACAAAAACCGGTGTATCACAAGGGGATTTTACAAATAATTTCTCCAAACAACAAGCCTATCACTTTATTTTTAATGACGAAATAAAGCCTGAAATGAAGAAAAAAATCGCGAAACGTTTACTAGATTATAAAGTTGTTCGTAAGGATGCGATATTAAGTAGTTCGCTAGAAAGTATTGTATATAACGATACAAAACATAACATAAAAGCTGGACTAGCTAAACCGCTAGCGTATATGTACCGGAACATTTTAGATCATCGAGATTTATTTAACTCTCTATTTAAGATCGAACCGATGAAAGAGGAAACAAATATGGGATTACGTTCGCTTTCTTGGGAAGATGCACGTAAACATGCGGAACAAGAAGGTAAAGTAGGATCCACAACAAATACATTCGGAATTGAAAATCCATATTATTATAAACATAATTTAAAGAAAAAATTAAAAGGTTTAAAAAACTTTAGAGCAAATGAATCGTATGATGATTCACCAGAATATGATGACTTACAAATTGTTTTAGATCTTTTCAAAGAAAAAAATGTAAAACCACTCTTTATTTCTGTGCCTGTAAACGGACCGTGGTATGATTACGCTGGTTTCCCAAAAGAACGTCGTGATGTGTATTACAATAAGGTTCGCGATCAAGTTGAGAAAGCAGGATACCCAGTAGTCGATTTTTCTAGCCATGAATATGATAAGTATTTCTTAAAAGATACGATTCATTTAGGCTGGAAAGGATGGATCTATTTTGATGAAGCAGTGCAGAAGTTTTACTCTGAAAAATAATGCATAAACAATAGAAACAGGAATGGCAATAAAGCCGTTCCTGTTTTTTAGTATAGAGGATTTTGGTGTGGGCAATTTGGAAAGGCGTGTATATCTTGAATTTGTCTAAAGTCATAATGTTTCATGGCGAACTGGGCTTGGTAAAGGTATTCATAAACAAATAATTGATTATTTTGAACGCCGCATAAAACGCCGGATGTCCCTTGCCCATTAATGAGAGAAACACCAACAGGGCGTCCGATTAAGTATGGTGCTTTTTGCTGCCAATGCATAGGGAATCAATCCTTTTTGAGTTACTATACGTATTTTATAGTGGAATTGTTGCTTATCCATGTAAATCTTAGACTGGAGGGGTTTTTATGTAATGTCTAGAAGTTATATATGAATCGATTATTAGTGTGAAAGAGGAAGGAATGAATTATGGAGAAAGAAAGTATTCTAGAAAAAAAGTTAAGTCTAATAGATTGGTGCCAAACGTTGAAGTATGTAACTAATGATGTATGGTTTAAACCTTTTAGAAAAGGTTCATGGGGAACCGCGGATGTGATTTCACATTTAATCGTTTGGGATGAGTTTTTAATGAAGTTTAGAATTCCATACTTTATAAGCGGACAATCTGTATCCAATGTTCCAACAGGTGTTGAGGAAATGAATGAGGGTGCAATAAAATATGCGAGATCCGGTATTTCAAAAGAAGAACTATTAGATCAATTCAGCTTTACTCGTAAACAATTAGTTGATCAAATTAATCAAATTCCTGCCCAGAATTTTAATGGTGACTATCAATTCGGCACAAAAAGAGTGAGGTTAAACGATTATTTTCCATCACTCATTCAGCATGACTTAAAGCATAAAGAAGAAATAATGCAATTTATAATATATAAACAAGCCTATAATAAAAAACCGCTATAATTCTACATGAATTTATAGCGGTTTTTATTATAATCTTAAGCAAGATTTTTACGTTTTTTTGTCCACTTTTTTATTACGAAATATAAAAGTATAAGTACAACACCACCGATAGCGAACGATTTCACATACGGTCCAGCAATATCGTTAATATTCTCCCAATTTTCACCTAGTTTCTCACCTAAATAAATGAAAATGATAGACCAAGGGATGATCGCAAGTGCTGTTAATGTAGTGAAACGTAGTAATGGCATTTTTGTAATACCAGCAGGAATTGATATCGCATGACGAACGATAGGAATGAAACGTGCAGTGAAAATTACGCCAGTTCCGTAACGATTAAACCAATCTTCAGCAGCATCCATTTGTTTTTTATGTATGAAAATATACTTACCGTAACGTTCTAATACAGGGCGACCACCATATCGACCAATCCAGTAAACAAAGATTTGGGCAATAACACCACCAATTGTACCGAATATAACTGCGCCTACAAATGAGATACTACCATTGAATACTAAGTATCCCGCATAAGCAAGGACAATCTCACTTGGAATAATTTCAATCATAAGTCCAAGCATTATGCCCCAATAACCTAATCCCTCAAAAAATGTTAATACTGAATGAATAAAACTACTTAACATTGTTGCACCTTCTAATTTATGAATTTTGAATATAAGCCCCTTTATTTAACAATATAAAAGGTTCACTATATGTAGATTATACCTTATTTATATAGGGGATTGCCATTTCAATTCTTTTATGTCTCTCATAAGTATTATAGTAAAGGATATAAGCCCAGTTTTCATGAAGAGATAATGAAAAGATTATTAAAAATTTCTCATAAAAAAATAGAAGCATTTCTGCTCCTATTTTTTACGGTTTCACTTCTAAATTTTGTAAAAATAAAGTTGCTGTTACGTAACGTTTCGCTAACATTTGTACATATGCGGTATGTACAGAAAGGGTGGCGATAATAATGGCGTTACGAATTGCTTCGCGTTGTTCGTTGTTAACCTGATCGAAATTGCTTGCAATTTTATCAGCTCTTTCTTTCACGATATTTTCAATTGTATGGATTGTGTCTGTTGCATTTAATTGTAAGCAATTCCCTTGATTGAGTTCTTCAAATAGAGAAGAGTATGCTCCGTACAAATGAACAGGATTGATTAAGTCATCACTTCGATCGGCCGGGTCATTTACGATGAGTCGTAATAGTTTGCGAATAGATTCAAAATCAAGCGCTGTTTTTAAATCTTCGACAATGAATAGTAATGCTGCTTGTTCGATTGAGTATTTCTTCCCTTTTTGAGGGGAGCCAATCATTTCTTTTATATCTCGTTTCACCCAGTTTTGCATAGCAGTTACAGAGAAACTCGTGTTTTCAATCTGATTGCCAAGCGCAACTATTTCATTTAAAGAAAAACCGACATCCGTATCGTCAATCTTAATCAATTTTTCAAAAATAGGTGAAAGTGCGGTTGTAATAAAAGCAGTAACGCTTTGTCCGCTTTCAATATCTTTTTTATGTGACTTTGCCCAAGCTTCTTGTAAAATGCCGAGAGGCTTCTTCGTATTCCATCCTCTTAGTGATAGAAGGAGCGTTGCCATTTCGTTTCGTGTGAGATGAAATGTTTCCATCTTTTCACCTCCAAAATTATAAAAAGTTCTTATGAACTTATAATATGTTTTGTTTCATTTAAAGTCAATTCCGTTTTGCTTAATTTTTCCTATGTCATGAAATTGTCGTAAGTAAATAATGCTTGCATATTTCGACAAAAGTTCATATAATAAGTTCATAAGAACCTTTAAAATGGTTTTAAAATAAATCTATCATTCTGAATTTACTAGAAAGATAGATTTCACATATATCTATATAAAAGGAGAATGGATATAATATGTTGAAAAAACTTGTAGCAGTAATGACAGCATTCATGGTTATCTTTGGGGCTAGTAGCTTTATGTTCGTAGATCATGCGGCAGCGAAAAGTTACAAATCTGGTAAAAAATCATATACACCAAGTTCAGGTCAAAAGTCAAAAGTTGATTTAAACAAAAAAGATTCTAATGTGAATTCACAAAAAACGACAACTGATTCAAAAACAAAAGCAACAAACACAGCGCCAAAAAGTAATAAAGGTGGCTTTATGAAAGGCCTATTACTAGGTGGTCTTGGTGGTTTACTAATGGGTAGCTTATTTGCAAATATGGGAGCACTTGGTTCTGTATTAGCGTTTATGGTAAATATGTTAGTAATGGCTGGTATCGTAATGTTAGCAGTTCGTGCATTTAAATACTTCAAAGATCAACGTAAGAAAAAGGCAGATGAAGTAGCATGGAAACAATAAAAATTTCTGAACAAGAACTTATAAATGCACTTTGCGTATATATCGCTGAAAAACGACAAGTTGGTCCAGAAGAAGTTTCAGTTGAACTAATGTATGATGATGACTACGGTTTCTCTGCAGAAGTAGAGGTAAATGGTCGCCAGCAAATTTTAATTCAAGCAAACTTAATCGAAGCACTACGCTTGTTGCTTGATCGAGAATACAACGTCAATTCATTTGCAGCAAGATTGCAACTTGAATTAGATGATGAAGAAGGCATCTACGCATTAGCGAAATTTAATAACTCGGACGAGTAGTGAAAAGAGCTGTTGAGAGTAATCTCAGCAGCTCTTTTTAGTATGTGCATATGTAGAAGAATAATCACGCCAAAGTTCATTCATCTTCCGTCTACCAACATCAATCATTGGATTAAATTGAATCGCTGCTTTTTGACGAACAGAGTGAACGTTTTGAATTGCTTGTTGTAATTGTTGGTCGACTACGTCAAGTTTCTCACTTGCATGTTTAGCGACAGATAGACCTGCAACTGTCCCTTGCACCATCGCGATTTTTCCGCTTTCAATACCAGTAATATTTCCAGCTACAAATAAACCTGGAAGAGGGGTTTCCATTTCTTCTGAATGAAGTGGAACATGTCCGCCTAATTCTGGAATGTAATGGAAAGGGCATCCTGCTACAGCGGCAAGCTCAGCAAGCGGATATAAACCTCCGGCTATACAAACGAAGTCTGCCTCATAGATCTTTTCTGATCCGTTAATAATATTCCCTTTAGAGTCAATGTTAGCAACACGTACACCCTCTACTTGATCTGTACCGATAATTTCAAGTGCAGCTTTACGAAGATGAAGCGGCGTCCCGTTTATTTTCATGCCGCTATTTGGATAAAATGTTAATCCAGCTTTTCGAATCCAATCATATTTCATAAAACGGCTACCTATACGTAGGAAGGGAGATGGGGCGAGGTGAGCCGCATTTAAGAGCGATTTTAAAACTTCTTCTGGTTCACCGGCCTTTTGGCTTAACTCGCTTTTTTCAGGGATTACAATATGATCCACTGTGATGCCAGCTAATTGCAATTCGTTTAAAATGGCGAATGACAAAATATTAGCACCGATAATGATTCCCTTTTTACCAACTTGAACGCGGTGAACATTTGTCATAACTTGAGCTGCGCCAATTGACATAACCCCTGGAAGTGTCCAACCGGGTAGGGGAATAGAATACTCCGCAGCCCCAGTAGCAATTAGTACGAACGGTGCTTCTAACGTACCGATATTTGTATGCACGAACCAACAACTCTCATCTTTATCTAAATTATATACGGAAACACCGCACCGAATATCGACTGAAAGGGATTTTGCTTCTTCGTGAAGACGTTTTGATTCTTCTATTCCGTTCCACCATTCCCCAGTAGGCTCTTGATGCAACTGTCCTAACAATCTCCCGCCCGGCTTCATAAATTCATCAATAACAAGTACGTTAAGTCCAAAACGTGCACAAGAGATGGAAGCTGATAATCCTGCTGGTCCTGCACCAATAATAATTACATCGATCATCGCTTTTTCACCATCTCTCTCACGATATTTGGATGCTGTTTTCCGCTGTCAACAACCATATCGTTTTCAACTACAGTTAAGCAAGCTCGTACATTCGTTTGATTGTTTACAGTCACGCGGCATTCAGAACAATGCCCGATATTACAATAAATACCTCGCGGAGTTCCGCTATCTTCATGTACTCTTAACGTTCTTATTCCGTTTGCAAGTAGAGCGGCCGCTATCGTTTCATGTTCATATGCTTCGTATTGTTGACCGTTAAATTGAAAAGTGATGTGCTGATTATTATTTAAATTACCTAAAATAGGGTGATTTGTAATTCTACTCATGATTTTCACCTACCGCTCCAAAAGTAACTGCACGCACGGGTGGTTGATATTTTAATGGAATTTCATTTTGGGATATGTTAGGATTCGCATTTTCTACCATTCGTTCTATCGTCATTCTACATGTTCTACCGCCGCAAAAACCCATACCAGCACGTGTTCTTAGTTTTAGCTCACGAGCTGAGCAATTATATTCAGCAATTGTCGATTGAAGTTGTCCGTATGTAACTTCTTCACAACGACAAACAATTAAGTTCTCTTTATTCGTCATATGTATTCCTCCTCTAGTTCGGTTTACATAAATTATTATGCAAAAACTATGCCAATATAGAGGAGGAGAGGGGTTATTGTAACCCTAGTCTTTTTAAACGGTTATATAAAGTGGCCCTCGTTACGCCAAGTTGTTTCGCACATTCTAATTTATTACCATCTAAAATGCGTAAAGCTCTTTCAATTACCTTTTTCTCGTGCTCATCCATTTCTTCTTGTAAAGAAAGAATCGTATTATTGTTGCTGAGTAATAGGGATTGGGCTGTATGATTGTCTAAAGTTTCATTTGTATGAAATGGTAAATATTCTTGTTTAATAATGCCGTCTGTCGCAAATACGACGAGTCTTTCAACTACGTTTCGGAGCTCGCGAATATTACCAGGCCAATTGTAATGAAGTAGTTCATGCATAATATTTGAAGGTAAGTCTCGAATAGGCCTGTTATAGTTTATTGAAAAATCGTTTAAAAAGGAGTACGTCAATTCGATAATATCCTCTCGTCTTTCGCGCAGCGGTGGAATAAGCAAGCTAACTACATTTAAGCGATAGTATAAATCTTCTCGGAAAGTTCCTTTTCTCATTTCTTCTTGTAAATCACGGTTTGTAGCAGCGATAATGCGGAAATCAATATTTATTTCTTTTTCTCCGCCAACTCGGTAATACTTTCGTTCTTGCAGTACACGTAAAAGCTTCACTTGCATATCGAGCGGCATTTCACCTATTTCATCGAGGAACAAAGTACCACCTTGTGCGAGTTCTATTTTACCTTTCTTACCTTTACTATTTGCACCAGAAAAAGCCCCGCGCTCGTAACCAAATAATTCACTTTCAAATAACGCTTCTGGGATTGCGCCGCAGTTAATTGAAATGAAAGGGGCATTTGCTGTCTCACTTGCTTCATGAATTGCTTTCGCAAACACTTCTTTTCCAACTCCGCTTTCTCCGAGTATTAAAACCGTGGATTTCACTGAACAAACCTTTCTAGCTAATTGAATCGTTCTTTGTATAACAGGGCTTTTTACATTCATCGCAAGGAAAGGATCGGATGAATCTTTATATTTTGCTACTTCTTGTTCTAAACGGTGCATTTCATGCGACATATTAAATAGTTTTTCATTTAATACGACTTGATTTGTAACATCCGTTTCTGAAACGACTGCTCCAATAATTTTATCGTTGCAATAAACTGGGTTTGAATTAATTAATACGAACAAATCTGGACGTGGTTGATGGAACTGAGCAATTATGCTTTTTCCGTCATGTAATGATTGCAAAATTTCTAAATCTTTATAATCAAAAAAACGGGTGATGGGTTGTTCGATAATTTCATTATGGTTCACTGAAAAAATCTTTTCAGCGCCATCTGTCCAAGTACGAACGCATTCTTTATCGTCGATGACTGTAACAGAAGAATCAGACGTTTGAATAACAGTGTTATAAAAAGCTAGTAGTTCATTGTAATACTTATAAAGAAAAGGAATCATTTGCTGAGCAGTTATACAGCATAAAGGCTCTTGATTTTCTTTAATGATGACAACGGCTAGTTCATGAGAAAATGCGTCGATTAAAGTAGTGAAAGAGTCATCTTCATATATAACTGTGCACCTCCATTCCTCAGTAGGTGAATGGAGGTAATAAAATTTTTCACCTACCTGTTTCATGCGCTTAACGATACTTGTACAATCAATTGACAAAATTTTTATTAACTCTTTTATTGTTGGGAATGAAAATGCCATATTGCCCTCCTATTATGTATAAAAATTTAGACAGTGATAAAAAAATAATACACCTATTTACGATAAATTTAAAATATTTTTACAAATAAAAATTATTTCATATAAATAGTTCTGTATGTAGAGTTGGCACACCAATTGCATAAATAGAAAGTGAGAGATTTAGGAGAAAGGAGGGGTGCTATGTGAGACACTGTGACGTTTTAATAATAGGCGGTGGTATTATAGGCTGTTCTATCGCGTATTACACATCAAAATATGGAAGAGACGTAACAATCATCGAAAAAGGAGAATTTGTCAGTGGGACGTCTTCACGGTGTGACGGGAACATTTTGGCTATTGATAAAGACCCAGGATTTGATAGTCAAATGTCGTTAGTAAGTCAAAAATTAGTAACTGAATTAAGTGAAGAGTTGGCACACTCATTTGAATATAGGGCGCCAGGAAGCATTCTCGTTTGTGAATCAGACGAAGAGATGGAGGCAGCGCAGCAATGGGTAAATCGTCAAAAAGAGGCTGGTTTACCATTTCGAATGCTTGATAGGCAAGATATAAGAGAGGAATCACCATTTTTTGCGGATGATTTATTAGGTGGTTTAGAATGCGCAACTGATTCGACTGTAAATCCATATCTTCTTGCTTTTTCACTTCTTGCAGAATCGAAGAAATTTGGTACGAAAGCTTTTAATCATACAGAAGTGAAAGAAATAAAAATAGATATAGACGGTTCCTTTATTGTAGAAACGACAAATGGAACGTTTACTGCGAAGCAAGTTGTGAACGCAGCCGGTGTGTGGGCTCCTAAAATCGGACAGATGTTAGATGTGAATATCCCAATTGAACCGAGAAAGGGACATATTATTGTAGCTTCAAGGCAACAACACGTTGGCTGCCGTAAAGTAATGGAATTTGGTTATTTAATTTCTAAATTTGGTGGAAAACGAAAAGTGGATGCTTTAACTGAAAAGTATGGGGTGGCACTTGTATTTGAACCGACAGAAAGCCAAAATTTTTTAATTGGTAGTAGTAGAGAGTTTGTAGGTTTTCATACGAAGATAAATAACGAGGTTATTAAATGTATTGCGAATAGAGCAATTCGTTTTTATCCGAAAATGGCAGATATGATGGTGATTCGTTCATATGCTGGATTACGCCCGTGGACAGAAGATCATTTGCCGATAATTTCACGAGTGGAACATATTCCGAACTACTTTATAGCAGCAGGACATGAAGGTGATGGAATTAGTCTTGCAGCAGTAACCGGGAAAGTAATTGAAGAGTTATTAAATGACAAAGAAACAATCATTCCTATTGAACAACTTCGTTTGAGTCGTTTTACAGAAAGGGTGTTAAACGGATGAGGTCACAAAGAGTCTTTACGACGATTGATACACATACGGGCGGGAATCCAACGAGGACATTAATTAGCGGACTTCCTAAGTTAATTGGGGAGACGATGGCAGAGAAGATGTTACATATGAAAAAGGAGTATGACTGGATTCGTAAATTGTTAATGAATGAGCCACGTGGTCATGATGTAATGTCAGGAGCACTATTAACAGATCCGTGTCATCCTGAAGCTGATATAGGTGTTATATACATAGAGACAGGTGGATATTTGCCGATGTGTGGCCACGATACAATCGGTGTATGTACAGCTTTAGTTGAATCAGGTTTAATTCCAGTAATTGAACCGGTTACTTCTTTAAAGCTAGATACACCAGCTGGCTTAGTTGAAGTAGATATTTCTGTTCAAGATGGGAAAGCGAAAGAAGTCTCCTTCTGTAACATACCAGCTTTTTTACTGAAAAATATTTCTGTACACGTCGAAGAAATTGGAACTGTAGAGGCTGATATTGCGTATGGAGGGAATTTTTATGCCATTATCGATGCGAAGTCAGTAGGTTTAGAGTTAGTACCAGAAAACGCATCTACAATCATTGATAAGGCTATTCATATTAGAAATACAATTAATGAGAAGTTTGAAATCATTCATCCAGAGTATTCGTTTATAAGAGGATTAACACATGTTGAATTTTATACAGATCCTACTCATGAAAGTGCGCATGTGAAAAATACAGTTGTTGTTCCGCCAGGAGGAATTGATCGATCTCCATGCGGCACAGGAACATCAGCGAAGTTAGCTGTATTATATGCTCATAAAAAAATTGATATCGATGAAGAATTTGTTCATGAGAGTATTGTAGGTTCTTTATTTAAAGGGTGTGTTATGAATACAACATATGTAGAAAATATTGAAGCTGTAGTAACGAAAATTACGGGATCAGCTTGGCTTATGGGTATGCATAGATTTTTTTACAATGAAAAGGATCCACTTAAAGAAGGCTTTTTGCTAATTCCGCCGATGGAACATGAAACGGAGGATGTAAAATGAACATTCAAAAAATGTATACAGCAGTAGACGTACACGTAAATGGCGAGGCGTTTCGTGTAATGAAAGACGTACCATGCAAATACTATTACAGTTTGGAGCAATTAAATGAACAATTTTCAGGTGAATTAGCAGAAGAAATGAAGCTTTTATTAAATGAACCACGTGGTTTTATCGGTTTAAATGGATGTATTGTCGTTCCTTCTATTCATAATGAAGTGGATGCAGCTGTATTGTTTTTTAATCATGAAGGATCCATTCCTCTTCATTACGGAGGCATTGTCGCAGTAATAACGATGTTACTAGAAAGCGGGTATTTAAAAAAGAGAGAGTCTAATCAATACAAAATCGAAACGCTATCTGGCATATTTTCAGTCGATGCATATGTAGAGAATGATGAAGTTGTATCTGTTTCGATTGAAAGCAAACTATGTTATATGATTGAGAAAAATTTAAAGATTGGTAATATAAGTTACTCTCTCATACAGGCAGATAAAGTATATGCAGTTGTAGAAAAAGATACGTATTCGCCAGAAATCAGTATTGAAAACATCTCTAAATTAAAAAAATGGGGTGAAGCTACACTTCAAACTATACAAAAACAGTCATTAATAAAAAGACTTATTTTAGTAGATTCTATGCAAAAAGAAAAGAACCATATAAAGTCGATTACATTTCATGAAGATAACTTTATAGTACGTTCACCAGGTTTTGTTTCTACTATTGTGTCTTATGTTCATACATTATTTAAAAATGATTATATAGCGGATAAACCTTTTAGAAATGAAAGTATTTTTAACAGCTTTATAACAGTAGAAAAAGTGAAGAAAGAAGAACTCGGATACATTTTTCGATTTGAAAGTAGAGGGTTTATTACAGGTATGCAAACATTTATATTAGATCCTACTGATCCGTTTCCAACAGGTTTCTTATTAAAATAATATGTTAAAGGGAGAGATAAAGATGCAAAAAATTAAAGGGGCATTTCCAGTATTAATAACACCGATGGATGAATTTCAAGAGATTGATTGGAAAGGCGTAAAACAAAACGTAAACTACTTTATTGAGCAAAAGGTAGCTGGAATTATTATTAATGGAAGTACAGGGGAATTTGTTAGTTTATCAAAAGAAGAACGATTTAACATGGTAGAAACAGTATTAAAAGAAGTTGATGGCCGTATTCCTGTCATTGTTGGAACTGCTGCAGAGACGACGAAAGAAACGATTGAATATACGAAACATGCAGAAGCGCACGGAGCGGATTGCGCATTAATTATAAACTCTTACTATTGTAAACCGAAGGAAGAGGAGATTTATTTTCATTTTAAAGAAATCTCAAACGCTGTAAATATACCAATTATGCTATACAATAACCCATTTACTTCTGGTGTTGATATGAGCACAGAGTTAATGCTCCGTATTGGAAAAGAGTGTAAAAATGTTACACATATTAAAGAATCTAGCGGAGATATTCGAAAAGCGAGAGATTTAGTAAGACAAGGTGAAGGTGCTTTCCAAGTCTTCTGCGGATCTGAAGATTTAGTTATGGAATCTTATTTAGTTGGTGCATCGGGATGGGTTTCAGTAGCCGGAAATATCGTTCCAGGACTCGTTACGAAAATGTATGAGCATTTTCAAAATGGTGAATTAGAAAAAGCGTGGGAAATGAACGATGCTATTTTACCTCTTTGTGAGTTTCTTGAAGGATCAGGAAAGTATGTGCAAATCGTTAAACGTTCAATGGAATTACATGGGCAAGTCGGAGGACCTTCACGTTATCCGAGATTAGGATTAACTGAAGAAGAAGATCAAAAGCTTCAAGCTATTTTACTAGAAATTGCAGCTCATGCAGCTGTTTAAATAAGGAGGAGAGTATATATGTTAACGACAAACATTGAGCTGAAACCAAAAGTGAAAGCGTTTTTAAATGAAGAAATTAAAATGTTTATTAATGGTGAATTTGTTTCTTCAATAAGTGGAAAGACGTTTGAAACATACAATCCAGCAACAGAAGATGTTCTAGCAGTCGTATGTGAAGCGCAAGAAGAAGATGTTGATGTCGCAGTAAAAGCGGCAAGATTTGCTTTTGAATCAGGCCCGTGGGCAGAGATGACTACTGCTGAAAGAGCACACCTTATTTATAAATTAGCAGATTTAATTGAAGAGCATAGAGAAGAATTAGCACAGCTGGAAGCTTTAGATAATGGAAAACCATATCAAGTAGCACTTGATGATGATATTTCAGCGACTGTAGAAAATTACCGCTATTACGCGGGATGGGCTACAAAAATTATTGGTCAAACCATTCCAATTTCAAAAGACTATTTAAATTACACACGCCATGAACCGGTTGGCGTTGTAGGTCAAATTATCCCGTGGAATTTTCCGCTCGTTATGTCTTCTTGGAAAATGGGAGCCGCTCTTGCGACGGGTTGTACGATTGTATTAAAACCAGCAGAGCAAACACCTTTATCTTTACTATATACAGCGAAGCTTTTTAAAGAAGCTGGTTTTCCAAACGGTGTCGTAAACTTTGTACCAGGTTTCGGTCCTGAAGCAGGATCGGCAATTGTAAACCATCATGATATTGATAAAGTAGCTTTCACAGGTTCAACAGTTACAGGGAAATATATTATGCGTCAATCTGCAGAAACAATTAAACATGTAACGTTAGAACTTGGTGGTAAGTCACCAAACATCATTTTAGAAGACGCTGACTTAGAAGAAGCGATTAACGGTGCGTTCCAAGGCATTATGTATAATCATGGTCAAAATTGTAGCGCAGGATCTCGAGTTTTCGTTCATCGGAAGCATTATGAAATAGTAGTAAATGAACTTGTGAAAATGGCAAATAACGTGAAGCTAGGGGCAGGTATGGAGGCGGAAACTGAAATGGGACCGCTCGTATCTAAAAAACAACAAGAGCGTGTGCTAAATTACATTGAACAAGGAAAATCTGAAGGTGCTACTGTTGCAGCTGGTGGTAAACGTGCATTTGAAAAAGGTTATTTTGTACAGCCAACAGTATTCACAAATGTTACAGACGATATGACAATCGTTAAGGAAGAAATTTTCGGACCAGTTGTCGTTGTACTCCCGTTCGATTCGACAGAAGAAGTAATTGAAAGAGCAAATCGCTCGTCTTACGGGCTTGCTGCGGGCGTATGGACACAAAATATTAAAACCGGACATCAAGTTGCCAATAAATTAAAGGCAGGAACAGTGTGGATTAATGATTATAACTTAGAAAATGCAGCTGCACCATTTGGCGGATATAAGCAATCTGGTATCGGACGTGAATTAGGTTCATACGCCCTTGATAACTATACAGAAGTGAAAAGTGTTTGGGTAAATATAAAGTAATAGAGAGTCTAACTGTTAATAAATAGAGGGATGAAATAATGAGAGATGCGGACAACTGGAAGGTTTAATAATAGTTGTCCGTTTTCTTATATATAAAATTACTTTTTTAAAAGAATTATAAGGGGGATTTGGATGGAGAAATTAGTAGAATGGTTAGTAGGGCAAGTTTGGAGTATTGGCTTAGTTGTTTTTGCATTAGGAGCAGGAGTGTATTTCACAATTGCAACTCGTTTTTTACAAATTCGCTATTTTAAGGAGATGATTAAACTATTATTTGAAGGGAAGAGCTCGGAGACTGGGATATCATCCTTTCAAGCATTTTGTTTGGCGTTATCAGGTAGGGTTGGAATTGGTAATATCGCAGGAGTAGCGACAGCTATCGCTTTCGGCGGACCTGGAGCTGTATTTTGGATGTGGGTGATGGCATTATTAGGAGCAGCTAGTGCATTTGTTGAATCAACATTAGCACAAGTATATAAAAGTAAAGTAGGCAATGAATACCGTGGTGGTACGCCATATTTCATTGAGAAAGGCTTGAAAATGAAATGGTTTGCGGTCATTGTAGCGGTCGTTGTAACACTATCATATGGCGTTTTATTACCAGGTATTCAATCGAGTAGTATCGCAGTTGGATTTGAAAATTCAAATGGTATTAGCAAATATATAACTGGTATATTGTTAGTCGTATTATTAGCAGCTATCATTTTTGGTGGCGTAAAGAGAATTGCGGGCGTTTCTCAAATGCTAGTTCCATTTATGGCAATTGGTTATGTAATTGTTACATGTATCGTATTAATTGCGAATGTAACGGAAATTCCAAGTATGTTTGCTTTAATTTTCTCAAGTGCTTTTGGTGTAAATGAAATGTTTGGCGGCATCGTCGGCGCAGCTATTGCATGGGGTGTAAAGCGTGCTGTATTTTCAAATGTTGCTGGTGTTGGAGAAGCAACGTATAGCTCTGCCGCTGCTGAAGTATCTCATCCTGCAAAACAAGGGCTAGTTCAAGCGTTTTCTGTATATATTGATACAATTGTAGTATGTACAGCGACAGCTCTTATGATATTAATAACAGGTATGTATAATGTAATACCTGAAGGGAAAAGCGCTATTGTAAAGAATATGGGAAATGTAGATGCAGGTCCAATCTATACACAACAAGCAGTTGAAACTGTTATGACAGGATTTGGTCCATTATTTATTTCAATCGCAATCTTCTTTTTTGCATTTACAACTTTACTCGCGTACTACTATATCGCTGAAACGACAATCACTTATTTAGATCGTGACCTCAAATATAGCTGGTTAAAACCAGTTTTGAAAATTGGGTTTTTAATTATGGTTTACATCGGTAGCGTAGAATCAGCTTCGCTATTATGGAACCTTGGAGATTTAGGAATCGGTAGTATGGCATGGTTAAACTTAATCGCGATTCTATTATTAAGTAAAACGGCATTAAAAGTGTTAAAAGACTATGAAACGCAGAAAAAAGAAGGGAAAGATCCAGTGTTTGATCCTAAAAATGTGGGAATTGAAGGTTTAACATTTTGGGAAGAAAGAAGTAAAGAGGTTGAAAGGAAAAATTCTAAAGAAAAAGTGTCAGTAGATAATGGGCTGAAACTGTAGATGTGCAAATTTAAAAGTGAAATAAACTGAAAATTCGTTCTATTTTTTTAAAGTAAATATTTGTATATGTCCTTTATTTTATCTCATACTAAAGTAAGTGTGAATAAAATGAATGGAGGATATACGATGGAAAATCAACAATATGGCTCTATAAATGATGTATTACTTGATTATAAAGAAGGTATAGGGAATTTTACGCAACAAATCCCTGAAATTGCAGAAACATATAACGCTTTTACACAAGCATGTTTTCAGGAGGGTACATTAACTAAAAGAGAAAAGCAGCTCATTGCATTAGGGATTAGTTTAGCAACACAAGACGAATATTGTACGATTTATCATACGAAGGGCTGTATTGACCAAGGATGTTCTGATAAAGAAATTTTAGAAGCTTGTGGTGTTTCAGCCGCGTTTGCTGGGGGAGCTGCAATGAGTCAGGCAGTAACCTTAGTACAAGAATGTCTGGTGGAATTGAAACATCAAAATCATTAAACAAGAAAAAGCCCTCCTTAAAATATTCTTTTAAGGGGGACTTTCTAGTTTAGTCTAATTTTTTTGAAAGAGTTTCAATTGTTTCATATAGTCGATAGCTTTTGTTTTATTACTCTGTTTAGAAACATAGTGTGCCTCGTTTAAATTTCTATAAAAACTATTAAATATTTCTTCAGAAAGTATGCCGTCAGAGATAGCTTTTTTTACTGCACAGTGTGGTTCATTTGTATGCGAACAATTAGAAAATTTACATTTCCGAGATATACCCGCAATATCTTCATATCCAAAATCAAAGTTACCTTTATGTTCTATCAAGTCAAATCCCATTTTAATATTCTATATTTTTATAAATCGATGTCTCTATATTAGGGAGAAGTGTGTATATGCTCTTACCAATTAAAGATTCTAATTCTTTCTTAATTGCATAGAATCCCTTCCAATGTAAAGAAGTATGAGAGGTTGTGCCATGACGTAAACCAACTGAAACCAATCTTTTTTCAAGAGTAGTAAAGCCTTCCGCATCAGCAAGTGCGTCACAAAGGGTAATCACCTTATTGTATAAGTCGTAGTCACTGTTTTCATTCAATATTTCAATTAATCGGCTTTCCATATAATCAGGAACAATGCTCCACTCTGCCGCGATATCTAAATGCTCATTTTTGCAAGGAAATGAATGCGTCACACATATAATGGCGTTTCCTGTATACCCTAAATCATTCATATACATATAACCATCATAGGAATGAATAACAGATTTAGTAAAACCTTTATATCTTCCTATGTCATGCAGGAGGGCAGCGTTGTATGCTATATCAGCATCTAGGTCGTACCCATTATTAATAAGTTCAACAACTATCTTTTCAGTTGCAAGGGCAACATTACGTGAATGATCGAACCACGGACCTGGGTTTTGTTCATATGCCCACTGGAGTAATTCTCTTGCATATGTCCTATCTAATATATATTTCATATAGGTATCCTTTCTTTAAAAAATCATATATTTAATAATTTCATCTTAGAATTTCATTATTCCTTCTTTAAAAGTTGTTACAATGAAACAAAAGGGGGAAAAGGAATGCGAAGTATAGTAATAGAAGAAATTAAACGACTTGATGAAGACATTGAAGAGCTTTCTGAACTGTTGAAAACTGTAGTAAATGATGGGGCGTCAATTGGTTTTTTACCTCCACTGGAACAAAAAGAAGCAACAAATTATTGGCAAACTGTATTAGCACCAGAAGTGATATTGTATGTTGCTAAAATAAACAATGAAGTGGCAGGGAGTATTCAATTACATTTAGTTACAAAGCCTAATGGGATACATAGAGCTGAAATTTGCAAGTTAATGACTCATCCGAATTATAGACGAAATGGTATTGGGCGTTTACTTATGCAAAAAGCAGAAGAACGGGCAAAGCGAGAAAACAGATCTCTTTTAGTATTAGATACTAGAGAAGGGGATTCTTCCAATAGATTGTACAAGTCATTAGGCTTTCAAGAATCCGGTAAAATACCGGGGTATGCAATTTCTCCGAATGGTGAGTTAGATGCAACGGTTATTTATTATAAAATGATTTAGTATTTTTATTTAAAAAGAGGGATATTTTCAAACCACAAAGTTGTTATTAGGTCTGAGTATTGATTTATAAAAAGATTGATAAACCCCTGTATAATAGGGGTTTTCTTTTCATTCATTAACTTTATATTGAATGTTCAATTTGAGGGCCAATTTGTATAAGGTTTTAATAGGTTTATAAGAGGTATTATTTAAATAGGAATTTTGAAGTCTTTTGGTGAATATTAAATGTTAATCTAAAAGATGGAGGTTGCTGTGATGTTGAAACTGTTTCAATATAACTGGCAAGTTCGTGATGATTGGTTTACATTGTGCGAAGACATGTCGGCTGAAGAACTGGTAAAGAAACGGGTCGGTGGGTTCGGCAGTATACTACATACCCTATTTCACATTGTAGATGTGGAATATATGTGGATCTTAGGTTTGCGAGGTGAACCAGTGCCTGAGGAGCCATTGTTTGAAGATTATGCTAGCTTGCAAAAAGTGAAAAATCTTTCGGATCAATACCACGAGAAAGTGAAGCCATTTGTGACCTCTTGGACAAATGAAATGGATTCTCGGAAACTTTCAGAAACTGATTTCAATGAAGAACCGATTAGCTCTAGAGACGCCCCAATTAGGCGCCGAGTCATTGAATGTACACACGGAGAGATAATACGTCATGTCATTGTCCATGAAATCCACCATATCGGCCAGTTATCTATATGGGCACGTGAGATAGGAAAGGAGCCAGTTTCCGCAAATCTGAGAGGGAGAGGGCTATTTGATAACTAGACTACCTTTGCCAATTTCGTAATTTATTTATAAACGAATGGTTTAATTGAGTATATTTAAAGCGTGTTTAGATCAATCTTTTTCAAAACACACTTTTTCTTTGTATTATTTTATCTAGGTTTATAGAGTTAATGTAATCAAACTTTTTTCGAAGCTACACTGTGATATATAATTGTAAGTAATTATTAACTACTTTAACGCCGTTTGTATTTTCAGACGGTGTTATAAGTATTTAACAGTAAAACGACAAAATAAATAATAGATTTGATAACTGGTAATTAAAATGCGTGAAGAATTGATATTTTTGTAGCTAGAAGAATTTGAGAAAGTTTTTAGAGGGTTCTTTTAGTAATACTCTTCCACTTATAATGGATGTAGAGAAGATGACTAGGCAACTATAGTTATTTTCATTTCATTTTTGGGAAGGGGATGAAAGAATGAAAAAGACAAGTTTACAAAAGGTGAAGAAGGTTATATTAAGTGGCGGGATATTACTTACGGGGGTATTAACATTTGGATTTTCAGAAAAGGCTTCAGCACATGGGTATGTAGAATCACCAGCGAGCCGATCTTATTTATGTAAGCAAGGGGTAAATGTAAATTGCGGTCCAGTTCAATATGAACCACAAAGTGTAGAAGGAATAGGGGGTTTTCCGCAATTAGGACCTTCTGATGGACAAATCGCAGGAGCTGGCCATTTTCCTGCTTTAGACGTTCAAGCAGTTGATAGGTGGAAGAAAGTTACGTTAAACGGCGGGATGAATACATTCAAGTGGAAACTAACCGCTCCTCATAGTACGAAAGAATGGAAATACTACATTACAAAGAAGGATTGGAATCCAAATATGCCTTTAACAAGGTCTAGTTTAGATTTAGTGCCGTTCTATGTAAAAAATGATGGCGGAGTTAGACCGGGGACAACAGTAACGCATGAAGCAAATGTACCAACTGACCGTAATGGCTACCATCTTATTTTAGCTGTTTGGGAGATTGCGGACACTGGAAATGCGTTTTATCAAGTTATTGATGTGAACCTTGTGAATAATGGTTTAAATTCCAATTTTGCTTTTAACAATGTAGTGCAAGTTCCTAAACTATTTTAAATTAAATATACATTTTGATCATCTAATTCATTTTAGATGATTTTTTTTATGAAAAATATAGAAGAAACTGCAATTATTTATAAAAAAATGTGTCTAAAATATTGTCATATTTGCTTCTTTAAGATATCCTTTTCATGAAGAGGTGGAAAACATGGAAAAAGTACTAGTTTTCGGGCATAAAAACCCAGATACAGATGCAATTTGTTCTGCGATTGCTTATGCAGAATTGAAAAAAGAATTAGGAATGAATGCTGAGCCTGTACGTTTAGGCGAAATCAGTGGTGAAACTCAATTTGCGTTAGACTCTTTTAAAGTAGAAGGACCGCGTTTTGTTGAGACAGTAGCAAACGAAGTGGACAACGTTATTTTAGTTGACCATAACGAGCGTCAACAAAGTGCTAACGATATCGAATCTGTTCGTGTGTTAGAAGTTATTGACCATCACCGTATTGCTAACTTTGAAACAAGCGATCCTATTTACTACCGTTGTGAGCCAGTTGGATGTACAGCTACAATCTTAAACAAAATGTACAAAGAAAATGGCGTTACAATTCGTAAAGAAGTTGCTGGTTTAATGTTATCTGCAATCATTTCAGATTCTTTACTATTCAAATCTCCAACTTGCACAGAACAAGACGTAGCAGCAGCTCGTGAATTAGCGGAAATCGCTGGTGTAGATGCAGATAGCTACGGCTTAGAAATGTTAAAAGCTGGTGCTGATTTAAGCGGAAAAACAATGGAGCAATTAATCTCTCTTGACGCTAAAGAATTCCAAATGGGTAACGCGAAAGTTGAAATCGCACAAGTAAACGCTGTTGATACAAACGACGTTCTTGTACACCAAGCAGAACTTGAAAAAGTTATCACTACAGTAGTAGAAGAAAAAGGTTTGGACCTATTCTTATTCGTTGTAACTGATATCTTAACTAACGATTCTGTTGGTCTTGCGATTGGTAAAGCAACAAACGTTGTTGAGAAAGCTTACAACGTAACATTACAAAACAACACAGCTACTTTAAAAGGTGTTGTATCTCGTAAAAAACAAATCGTTCCTGTATTAACAGAAACATTCCAAGCTTAATATTATTGAGTATGGATAAAAGAAAGGACAAGTAGTCATATTGGCTACTTGTCCTTTTTATTATAAAATTACAGAAGAGCCTATTGGATGGAAATAAAAAAGGATAGCAATAGCTATCCTTCTTATCATTTATTCATAAGATCGTTTCTTATTTATATAAAATGTGATAATAGCTGCAATAATGAAAATAGGTATTGCGTACGCTTGCCCAACAAAGAATTTCCAACCTACAGTATTATAGCCCTCAGATGCTGGAATGATAATCGCGATGATACAAACAATAATATAAGCTAATAATGCTGGGAGTATATTTTTCATAGTTGTTCACCTCCTTTTTATACTATATTTATATATTGTGCTATTGAATAGAGATTGGGAGATTAAGTGTACTTGATTTTACGAAATCTTTACAAATTCACTAAAGGATGAGGAGTCTGCATGCTGTATGAAAGTGACTTTAGTACGGTGTGTTTATGTAATAATACATATGCTTAATAGACTGTTCTGAAATAAATTAAACCAAATATAGGATATAATGTAATTTTAT
This sequence comes from Bacillus sp. AR13-1, assembly GCF_008042285.1. Lineage (NCBI taxonomy): Bacteria > Bacillati > Bacillota > Bacilli > Caryophanales > Bacillaceae > Bacillus > Bacillus sp. AR13-1. The sequence continues at coordinate 69,607 of NZ_QNUA01000058.1, read as the reverse complement.
CTTTCGAGATAAGTATATAGTATTCTGTAAAAAAATGTACTGAAAAATTGATATTTCATAAGAAATATAGAATCGAGGTAAGAAATAACGATGAAAAGGTTATGCATAATTCCATGCGGAAAGAAGAAAATTTGGGATAAGTACTCAGATTACGGAGAGGCAGAGGCAAAAGATGTATATATTAGTCCATTCGGAAAAGCATGTCAGGCGTATGCAACTGAGTTTTTCGAGAATTGGGTTATATTATCAGCAAAGCATGGATTTTTAAGACCAAATGATATTGTAAAGGGAAATTATGATCTTGCATTTGATTCAAATAGTAATGAGATTATTAGCATAGATCAATTAAAACAACAGATGATTGATAAAGATTTACTTCAGTTTGATGAAATAGTATTACTTGCAGGGAAGAAGCATAAAAAAGTTGTGACGAAGCTATATCCAGAAGAAATCATTACATATCCATTAGAAGGGTGTAAAGGAATTGGGTATATGTTGCAGAGGTTGAATGGGGCAGTGGAAGCGCAGAAGGAAGTATAGGGATAAATTAGTAATATAGATTCAAATTATACCAAATTAATACATTTAAAATAGACTAGTAAACAAGCCTTTTTACGTTTTTAAACATAGAATATGATGAACGCTATTGAGGGGAGAGTCATATTCATGTGTAATAATTGTGGTTGTAGACGCAGAGATTGTAATAGATTTTGGGATGATTTAATGTTTGGAAGATGTAGACGCAGAGATTGTGATGATTGTGGTTGTAGACGTAAACGTGACTGTGATTGTGATGATTGCCGTCGCAATCGTAAACGTGACGACGATGATGATAAATGTCGTAAGTGGTAATATTTTAAAAAGAGTACTTCGAAGTAAGTACTCTTTTTGTGTATAAACCTTTTAAATTCCATCTTGAACAGATTTTTTTTCAATTTCCCATGAATCCTGTTTTATAATCTTTAAAGCTACATTAGTACCATTAGATTCCTTATAAAAGATATATCCGTGGTTTGATTTAACGTAAGTTAAAGGCTCGCCAATGCAATCTTTAGAACAAGATGTGTTGATAAGTTCAATTAAGGATAGTTCGCTAGGATCGGTTTTACTAGCATCTATAAGTGTATCAAGGTTTGTTTTACGAAAACCTTGTAAGTTTACATCGAAATTCTTTTCTATTTCTCCAGTAACGCTAGTATTCATTACTTCAACTGAATTTTTCTTTTCTAGAAGAAAACCATTTCCATAAAGGAATTTTGTATATCCAAGCCAGGCGATTAAAAATAGTATAAAAAACATACCAGTTGTTTTAAGTTTTCGAAGCCGTTTACTTACGATTGATTCTGAATATTTCATTCAGCCTAATCCTCCAATGTTTTTATTTTAAAGTATGCTTGGGTATATATATTTAGAAGGAGATGAAAGTTAGAGAGTTACTGATTCAAAAAAAGAAAGCATCTGAAGTTAGGTGCTTTCTTTTTGAATACTGTCCGCTATCTGTTAGTTACTTGTTTCATAAGCGGTCTTATTTCTTTAACAGGTGGTTTTTTATCATAGGCATCAACGTAAGAAAAGTAATAATTTAAGTTTCTAAGAAGTCCCTTTCCTATTTTTGTGCTTAAGAAGGGGAATACTTGTCCAGTATAATCATCGAGAGATTTACAATAGTATTTTTCATCTAAGTATATGCTGTATTTACATGTTAGTTCTACTAATGAGTTACCTTCATCATCAAATACTTCTTTAGAATCAATAATGTCTATTAATGCGAATTTTTCATTCAGATAAACTTTCTTCTTTTTCTCGTGCTTATTTGTGAGAATAAATACGAGACCAATTGCGTTAATCAAACTATTTCCTCCTATAAAAAACGGATATTAATAAAATATATCGATATACGTTAAATGTAAAGAGGAGTAGTGAAATATCATTGATAGAAAACTAAACAAGCCGATTTGTTTTTTCAAATCGGCTTGTTTTTATTGAAATACTTGCGGAAATTGTTTTACGATTGCGTCTGTTATCATGTCGGCCATTTCTAATGCTTCTTTTTCAATTTTATCGTATAGTTTTACACTGGCATCATAATCTTTATTTAGGAAGGCAAGTGCTTCCGCTTTCGTTAACGCTAAATGCTCATAAAACATTTTTCTAAATTCTTCTTTTTCTATATGTGGATTGATACTAGTTAGAAACTCAACAATTTCGTCTCCATTAGCGTACCATTTCTTTTCTATAGCGGCCGCTTCGTTTTGATCACCAGCTTTTGCGGCTTTAACAAGATCAGCAGCGATTGTTAAGTGGTCTTTAATTAATGCACTATATTTTTTTACTGCATTTTCTCCGTAGAATGGTTCAAGTGATAGCCCCATGTGTGTTGCATTTTGTAGAAGACGTCCAACGGTAACGTTTACGTCGGGCAAGTTAAAGATGATGCCTATAATGGCTAATCGTGTCCAAGCAACGTGTTGTTCCCATAAAGAACGCATATATCCTTTTAGAAAGTTTTCGTTTTTACTAACTCGGTAATTTCGTACAAATGAATCGAAGTTTCCATTAGTGATATGATAAGGGGAGTAATACGATTGCCAATAAGTATACATAAATAGTTACACTCCTTTGAACATGTATATCTCACAATATGATAAACGTTATTTTTAAGTTACGTGTCCAAGAGATTTTTTGAGAGTTGGAAAAGGAGAAAGTTGAAGGGGAATAAAAAACACATTTATGATATATATGAATAAAAAGAATTTTAAAATAATAGAGGTCCTGCAAGGGAAATTGCAGGACCTCAAAAGGGTATTGCCGAGATGTCGGACTCGACTACGTAATATTAACATAAAATTCTTTCGAAAAAACCTGGTAAATGTGTCCAAATGAGAAGGGTGCTTTTTAATAAAGTTAAAGGGATCTGCTTCCCGCGGCAGATCCCTTTAACTAGATAATGTTGATGAGCAAAAACTCATCTAGAGTACTTTTATAGTAACAAATGAAATTCACTTTGTGTATTGAGAAAAAATGAATTGCTTGTATGAATGTAGCGGATTTATATTTTGCTTTTTGGAATTATAATCATTTGTGGAGAGCGGAATAGGGTTCTAAAATGGAGAAAAGACTTTTCAGCCAGGCTACGATACATTGCAATATGTAAGTATAAAAAAAGACCTGCTAATTTAAGCAGGTCAACATAAGGGGTTTATCTAACAGATTATTATATATGGTAACAACTGTATTGTAGTAAGTCTATAAGTTATATGTTGAGAAAATTTGTTTGAATGATATATATTTGGCACATGTATTAACGTTTAAAAAGTTGAGAAAGGAAATTCATAAGCTTGCTATAAGAAAATAAGGGCTGATACTTATAAAATGATTCATATTTCCACGCATCATTATTAGAGAATTGGAGTTGTTTATTTGATGCTTTAGGTTTGTTGGAATTATTGTAACGACTCTTCATAATTTAACCTCCTCAAATTCATATGTATACGATTAGTAGTATTCTAGGAAGGTAAATTAAATGAATATTTATTTTGAAATTCTTTCTTCTTGTGTACTAGATTTGTTTTTTTATGTTGGAAAACGTAGGAAGCAAATAGAACTCAAATACTTATAAAATTCAAAGTGGCGAGAATCAGTTTGATGATATAATGGGAATAGATGAAAGATAAAGAAAAGCAGGTGACTCTTTTTTGTTTACAAAAGCACAAGAACTTTTAGCGTCTTATTTCGGTTATTCGTCATTCCGAAGAGGACAAGATGAAACAATTAAAAATGTATTAGATGGGAAAGATACAGTCTGTATTATGCCTACGGGTGGTGGTAAGTCAATTTGTTATCAAATTCCCGCATTAGTATTCGAAGGAACGACATTAGTTATTTCACCTTTGATTTCACTTATGAAAGACCAAGTAGATACATTAGTACAAAACGGTATTTCAGCGACTTATATTAATAGTTCTATTTCTATTACAGAAGCAAATCAACGAATTCAATTAGCGAAACAAGGCCATTATAAGTTACTTTATGTGGCGCCTGAGCGTCTTGATTCAATGGAATTTGTTGATCAACTTATCGATATGAAAATCCCGATGATTGCAATTGATGAGGCGCACTGTATTTCGCAGTGGGGACATGATTTCCGTCCTAGTTATTTACATATACATCGCATATTAGATTATCTTCCAGAAAAGCCGCTCGTATTAGCGTTAACTGCTACGGCAACACCACAAGTTCGTGAAGATATTTGCAACACGCTTGGAATTAATCAAGAAAACACGATTATGACAACGTTTGAGCGCGAGAACTTATCATTCTCTGTCATTAAAGGACAGGATCGTAATGCTTATTTAGCGGATTATATTCGTCAAAATCAGAAGGAATCTGGGATTATATATGCAGCTACAAGAAAAGTTGTCGATCAGTTATATGAAGATTTAGGGAAAGCAGGAGTTTCTGTATCGAAATATCATGCTGGTATGAGCGACCACGATCGAAATGAACAGCAAGAACTCTTTTTACGAGATGAAATAAGTGTTATGGTGGCAACATCTGCATTTGGAATGGGTATAGATAAATCGAATATACGTTACGTTATCCATTATCAACTTCCAAAAAATATGGAAAGTTACTATCAAGAAGCAGGACGTGCTGGTCGTGATGGATTAGATAGTGAATGTATTTTGTTATATTCTTCTCAAGATGTGCAAGTACAACGCTTTTTAATCGATCAATCAACTGGAGAATCACGTTTTTCAAATGAGCTTGAAAAACTCCAAAATATGACCGATTACTGTCATACAGAACAATGTTTACAATCATTTATTTTGCAATACTTCGGAGAAGAGCCGAAGGAAGATTGTGGTCGCTGCGGTAATTGTACGGACGACCGTGAAAGTATCGATGTGACGAGAGAATCCCAAATGGTACTATCTTGTATGATTAGGACGAACCAACGATTCGGAAAGCAAATGATTGCACAAGTATTAACTGGATCTAAAAATAAGAAAGTCATTGAATTTAATTTTCATACTTTGCCAACGTACGGTCTTTTATCAAACCGTAGTGTAAAAGAAGTCAGTGAGTTTATTGAGTTTTTAATTTCAGATGAGTTAATTGCAGTTGAACATGGTACGTATCCAACATTAAAAGTAACGGAAAAAGGAAAAGAAGTATTACTTGGTAAAGAGAATGTTTTACGCAAAGAACGAGTAGAAACGAGACAAATTGTTCAAGACCATCCTTTATTTGAAGTGCTTCGTGAAGTGCGTAAAGAAATTGCACAAGGAGAAGGTGTACCACCGTTCGTTATTTTCTCTGACCAAACGTTAAAAGATATGTGTGCGAAAATGCCACAAAGTGACTCCGAACTCCTAACTGTAAAAGGAATCGGAGAACACAAACTTGTGAAGTACGGGTCTCACTTCTTACAAGCAGTTCAGCACTTTATTGAGGATAACCCAAACTATGCGGAAACAATTAAGACTGAAGTTGTTTCAGAGAGTAAAAAATCAGGAAAAGCGTCAGCGAATTCTCATTTAGAAACGTATGAAATGTATAAACAAGGCATTGATCTAGATGAAATTGCTAAAGAACGTAGCTTATCAAGACAAACAATTGAAAATCATTTAATTCGCTGCTTTGAAGATGGAATGGAAGTAGACTGGAACAGTTTTGTTCCTGCAGAATATGAATCACTGATTGAAACTGCCGTGCAAAATGCAGAGGGTGGTCTGAAATCGATTAAGGACCAACTTCCAAATGAAGTGAGTTACTTTATGATTCGTGCTTATTTACAAATTAGAAAGTAGAGACATATAAAGGGGATAGGGATTTATGCATCACGTTTTCGTGTATGGCACGTTAAGAAAAGAGCAAACGAATGCTCATTATATGCGAGGTGCAACATGCATCGTAGACGGAGCATGGACGTATGGCAAATTATTTGATACAAACGAGGGGTATCCTGCAATGATTTGTTCAAACGAGGAAAAAGTATACGGGGAAGTTTATGAAGTAAATAGTGATGTTTTGCAAAAATTAGATGAACTTGAAGAATATACAGGTAATGCAGAGAGTGATTTATATGACCGGATTACCCAAACTATTTATTTTGGGGATATAGAAACACATGCATATGTGTATGTTGCTCAAGATAGAGAAATGTTAAAGAAAGTTATTATTTCTGGTGATTGGGTGGAGTATCAAAAGGGAAAATAAAAAAAGCAATAGAATGATGTGAAAGCAGATAGTGGAATAATCCATTATCTGCTTTTTGAATTTATACTTTTAAAATTCTTATTATTTTGATGAAATGTAAATATAGGGAAATAATACGGGGGATTTTTCATGGGTATCAGAAATTTAGTTTCTCACCTGTAGTAGAAAAATCTATTGCGAGAGGAGAATAATAATGGACGAATTAAATGTGAAGGAATTTTACAAAAAACAATTTGAACTGTCGAATTATGATATAAACACAGAAAGCTGGATAGAGCAGGTTGCTAAAGAGGTGCAAGAACAAGTCGGATATCCATTTCAAACGATGTTAGAACTTGGTGCAGGAAATGGTGAATTTGCAAGGGCGATGTCTAAGTTAAATATAAAAATGACTACTGTTGAGCTTGTACAAGAGTTGGTTATGTTTGCCAAAGAACATTCTACTAATGACATTGCTATTCACTGTGCTGACTTTTATAAAATTAACTTTGAAGAAAAATTTGATGTGGTTAGTTATTTAGATGGATTTGGTGTAGGAACAAATGATGAGCAATTGTTTCTACTAAAACGGATTAAAGATTGGATGAAGGATGATGGATGTGCACTTATTGATATTTATCAATCTTTGTATTGGAAAAAGGTAAGTGGACAAGAGATGCTATTAAGTTCAGCTATGCGAAAATATGAATACGATAGTATAAATGAAAGAATGTTAGATCATTGGTGGGATCCTAATCAACCTAATGAGATTGTGACACAGTCTTTACGTTGTTATACAGTTGAAGAGATTAGTGATTTATGTGCTAAAGCAGGTTTAAGTATTGTAGGATTCTTCCCAGGGGGAGCATTTGATTTTGAACAATGGAAATATAAAGAACTGGCAAGTTTAAATGAATGTTTGTCATATAGAATTAAAGTAAAGAAGAGTAGAGATTTATCTCTACTCTTTTATATTTTAGAAAATTCTTACTTAAACTATTGACTTTATGAATGGATTTTTAATACAATTGTATCTCGACTGAAAAATTGGAACGGGCAGGAGGGAATCATCAAATGAGTAACATATTTGAAGAAGAATTACAGAAAATGAAAGATATTTTATGTACGATGGATGAGCAATTAGAGCAACTTGAAAAAATCCCAGTTTATTATGGAGAAGATTTTAAAGAGCAAATTCTTGAAAGTATGAGGGAGTCTAATAGACAAAGCTTACGTATTGGTGTACATGAGCCGTATTTTGGAAGATTAGACTTTCAGGAGGATGGCAAGGAAGAAGTTATGCCGATTTACATCGGTAAAGTAGGTGTTTCAGATAAAGATACGATGAAACCAATTGTAATTGATTGGCGTGCACCTGTCGCAAGTATGTTTTATTCATTTACCGGTGGTGATGAATTAGCATTTTATCATTCACCAGACGGATTAGTAGAAGGCGATGTTTATTTAAAGCGAAATATTTCGATTCGAAAGAGAGAATTAGAACGTGTTGTTGATACATATGTGAAAGGAAATGAAGATGTCTCGCATGCTGATGATTTTCTTCTATATCGATTAGGCGAGAATAAAGATAATAAATTGAAAGATATCGTTTCGACTATACAATCGGAACAAAATGATATTATTCGTGCGGAAAGAAACTTACCATTATTAATTCAAGGGGTTGCAGGGAGCGGAAAAACAACGATCGCTTTACATCGCCTTGCTTTTTTAATTTATGAATATCGTGAACAGCTTGAAGCGGAGAGAATGATCGTATTCGCTCCAAACAGTTTGTTTTTAGACTATATTTCGAGTGTACTTCCTGAGTTAGGGGTAGGAAATATTAGTCAAACAACGTTTCCAGATTGGGCATTACGTACGTTAGATGGTTCGGTGAAACTAAAGCAGACAGAAGAAAAATTGAAAGAAGCTTTTTCAATTAATCGCGATGAAAAAAAGGTTATGCTCGGAAAATTAAAAGGCACGCTGGAATTTAAGTCGTTTATTGAAGAAAGAATGATTCAATTTGAAAAAGAATTAGTACCGACAAAAGATTTTGAGGCATGGGATAAAGCAGTTATTCCAGTGGAAGACGTTAAAAAATGGATGCAAGTTGAATATAAACATTATCCATTAAAGAAAAGAAGAGAACGTTTAGTCGGCCGAATGAAGCGCTGGATTGAAATTGAACTTAAAAAGTTTGGAGAAACAAACGAGAAAAAGTTACTAAAAAAAGAAGCAACAAAGAGATTAAACACATATATGAATTTTTGGCCAAAAATGAGCCCACTTTCACTATATAGTTCGATGATGAAGAGTAAAGAAATACTCGAAGTATTACCTGAAGAACTTGTTCAAGAAACAGAAAAGAATTGCCGTAAAAAAGAAGTATATGTAGAAGATTTACCAGCTTTAATTTACATACACCATCGCATAAATGGAATTGAAATCGGACAGAAGTTTCATCACGTCGTTATTGATGAAGCACAAGATTTTTCACCATTCCAAGTGTATGTATTAAAAGAAATTACACTAGGTAATTCTTTCACCATATTAGGTGATTTATCTCAAGCGATTTATGATTATCAAGGAATTGAAGACTGGAATGCTTTTAAGGAAGTATTCCAAGAAGCAGGTTATTATGAACTGACGAGAAGTTATCGTTCTACAAAAGAAATTATTGAATTCGCGAATGAAATAATTAAAAATGCAGAGATTCCAGTAGGACTCGCAACACCAGTTTTCCGTAGCGGTGAAGACGTGAAAGTAATCCGGGCAGAGGACCAATTTACTGAAGTTTTAAAGACATTACAGCATTTGCAAAATGAAGATGTGAAAACAATCGCGGTAATTGGTAGAACAGATGATGAATGCCGTGATATATATGAGAAATTAACAAATGTAGGGTTGACAGTTAATGTCATTGAAGCAGATCAAAGCAAGTATGAAGGTGGTATTTCGGTAGTACCAGTATACTTGGCGAAAGGGTTAGAATTTGATGCCGTACTTCTAATCGACGTTGATGAAGAACATTACAAAAATACAAAACATGATGCGAAATTATTGTATGTCGGATGTACAAGGTCGCTTCATGATTTATGGATTTTCTATAGCGGGGAAGTATCACCTTTAATTAAGGGATTAAAATAAATAAAAAAGAGGATTTTCTAGTAGTTCATGAAAATCCTCTTTTTATAGTTAAAAGGTATATGAATTAACAATCTAAGCTGTTTTTTAAATAATAAAATATCATATTCTCAAATTCCTGAATCTGCTCTTTTTCCCATAGACGAACAGCATCTACCGGATTTTGTGTATTCTTTAACCAATCTAGAATTAAGTCTAGTTGCTCTTGTGTTTGCCATATTATTTGTTCTTTTATGTTCTCATCCCGAATTCTCTCAATTAATTGAATCATATAGGGAAGTTTTTCTTTACATTCGTTTAAATCTCCGCAATAACCTGATGGAAATTCATGCGTACCAAACTCTAAGCTACTTATATAGTAAGAAACAAGATGTATCATTGCCTCTTGTTCTGTATCGCCACCTAATTCAATGGTTTTTTGGAGAAGTTGTTCCAAATCCTCATCAGTATTTCCGGAACCCATATAAAGTCCCATCCATCTAAAAGGTCTTGAATCAGATGGATCCTTTTCTATCCATCGATATAGAATGTCTATTAGAAAACGATTTAGTGGGAAAGTTAACACTTCATTTTTTTCGTTTGATGTATCTAAAATAGTAAACAGCATAATAGCAAACTCTTGTTGTTCTTTGAGTTCCCATTTCTTTGCATTTGAAATAAATGTTTCTAAATGCTTAAAAGCTAATTTTCGTAGTCCTGCTTCGAGCTGCTGACAGTAAGAAATAAAATCATGCCAGTTCTCATTTGTATTCATATGTATAATAATGGCTTGTAGTGCAGTGTGATTTTTACTCATTAGTTATGTATCTCCATCCCGATAAAATGCTATTTTAATTGAATAACGTAAGCATATAGAAAAAATTCACTGGAGTTATATGATTTAATATGTGCGTTTAAGTATAAATCTTGGTGATGGAAGTGTTTCTTGTTCTGCTTCAAAATACGCAACTTGATTTGTAATTGAGTATAGAATAGAAGGCATTCCCATTCCAACAGCAGCCTCTAATGCGTCTAGCAAAGGGAGGGTTTTCCCTTCAATTTTTGTGTCCCATGATATGGCGTAGCAAGAATCATCGGCCCCATGTTTTTTTTACAGACGACCTATATCAATTGGACACGAATTAGGTTTAGGAATTTCAATCATATATTCTTCACGTAACGTAGTTCTGTAATTATGGCAAAGTCGACCTATCGCATCTTTACGTTTTTTAGTAGAAGAAAGCTCAAACATGATTCTATCTTGAAGTCGTTTAGTAAAAAATGATTTTACAATGATCTCTTCTAATTTTTTATCCATTATAAGTCTCCAATCTATTAATCATGTGTTGAAAATTTTAGTATTATTATATCATTACATATATTAAAAAAGGAGAGTAACTATTATTACAAAAGTAATAACAAAAAGAAATTGGGGAATCGCGAAAAACATTGGAGAGATTAATGAAGCTTCACTTAAAGAAGAGGGATTTATTCATTGTTCATTATTAGACCAAGCTTTAAAAGTTGCTCAAAAACATTTCAATCATGAAAAAGATGTTTTATTACTTACAATAGATCCATCTCTTGTAAAAGCAGAAATAAAATATGAACTTGCTTCAAACGGTCAAGAATACCCGCATGTATATGGAGTAATTAATGTTGAGGCGATTGTAGAGGTTGTCCCATTTTCTAAAGAAAAAGGAGAGTTTATATTACCAGAGGTACATAGTTAAAAGTATTAATGGTATTTAAGTTTGTTAGTAAGCTGCAAGAAAATAAGAAAAGCACAAATTATATAGTTTGTGCTTTTCTATATTATATCTGATTTTTGTCACAACTATACTGTACGATACATAGTATAAAACACATACTGTATGACATATAGTAATGGAAATGAGGTGGGTGAATGGATACTTTATTAAATTCATTAATTACTGAGCTAAGGAGAGGGACATTGACATTAGCGGTTTTAAGTCAACTAAGAACGCCGCAATATGGATATTCGCTTGTCCAATTATTGGAGCAATCAGGAATCATGATAGATCAAAGTACTTTATATCCACTACTTCGCCGATTAGAAAAGCAGGATCTAGTGACGAGTAGTTGGGATAAAACGGAGAGTAGACCTCGTAAGTATTATATTTTAAGTGAATATGGATTAGAGATATTTTTACAATTGAAAAAGGAGTGGATAAAGGATTCGAAAGAACTTTATAACTTATTAAAGGAGGAGGACGAGAATGAATTTAATTGAGGTTTATATTCAGGAGGTTGCGAAGAGATTACCTGAAAAAAATCGTGAAGATATTACACTAGAACTTCGGTCAACTATAGAGGATATGTTACCTGATGAATACAATGAGGAAGATGTAAAGAGTGTCCTTGAAAAATTGGGGAGCCCAGTTTCATTGGCTAATGGGTATTTGGATAGACCGATGCATTTAATTGGACCACGCTATTTTGATGTATATACGACGTTATTAAAAATGATTATACCAATTGCAGCTGTTATCGCACTCATTGCGATGATTGCAGAAAATTTTATAGGCTATACTGGTGATCAAGCAGTATTAAATGTTATTTTACAATTGATAGGTAAAGGCATTGGGGAAATTGTCGAAGTAGGCCTCCATGTATTTTTCTGGTTGACACTTGTATTTGCTATTTTAGAAAGAACAGATAAAGACAAAGGTACCCAACCGTTGACGACAAGTTTAAAAAAATGGACTCCTGATGATTTGAAAAATATCTCGTATGTTCCAAAGAAAAAGTCAATCTCAAAGTTTGAAGTTTTTGGAGGTTTGATGTGGACAGCAGTGTGGGCTACACTTTACTTTTATGCGAATCATCTCGTTGGCGTATATGAAGGTACTGAAAATGGCCTGAAATTTGTAGTGCCAACGTTTAATCAAGATGTTTTACTTCAATACTGGCCAATCGTTGTGGTTATGATCGTTTTCGAAGTAGCTATATCTTTTTATAAGTTAGTACAGGGACAATGGACGACAAGATTGGCAATTGGAAATACAATTCTTCAGATAACCGGAACAATAGTATTCATTATAATTGTAGTAAATCCTCATTTATTTAACGAAGGATTCATTACGTATGTGGCAAATGTGTTTACGATTTCCCCAGAGGGATTTAAAACGTGGTTAGTTGGTGGTGGAATTATCATTTATACGTTGTCCGCTGCGATTAATATATTTGATGGTTTCCGAAAAGCTAGTATTCGTATGTGGAAATGAATCAGAAATTCCGATAATATGAAACCATTTAGAAGATAACCATTATGAAAGGAAGAAAACAATGATAAGGGAAGCAACAAAAAAAGATTTAGCATGTATTTTAGATATTTATAATGATGCGATAGTTTATACAACAGCTGTATATGCGTATAAACCTGTAACCCTTGAAAATAGAATAGATTGGTATGAACAAAAAAAGGCTGATGGCTATCCAATTTTCGTATACGAACTAGATAATAAAGTAGTAGGATTTGCGACATTCGGCCCATTTAGAGCGTGGCCTGCCTACAAATATTCAATTGAACATTCTGTGTATGTTGATAAGGAATATAGAAAAAATGGTATTGGGTCCTCTTTGATGGAAGAATTAATCACATTTGCAAAAGAAAGAGAATATATGACCTTAATTGCTGGAATTGATGCGGAAAATGAGAAAAGTATTGCCTTGCATCAAAATTATGGATTTGTTCATGCCGGAACAATACAAAAAGCTGGTTATAAGTTTAATAGATGGCTGGATTTAGCCTTTTATCAATTGGAGCTTAACGGGCCTGAGAATCCTATAGAAGAATAGAGATATTTATTACGGTACAAATAAATTTAAAAAGAAATTGTATATATTTCAAAAGATAGTATGAAGAAATCTCATGCTATCTTTTTATATTCACCAACATAATTAAACAAAAAAAGGTTTTTTACATTTTATATCGAATTTTCAGAGGTGATAAAACAATATAGAAATAGAGATGAATATATATGACAGGTGGATTGCCCACAGCTACAATAAATATTGGTATAATGGGAATGTTTAATGAACTCCCGTTTCTTTATGTAATTGGAGGAGAAGATTTACCCGAGCGAGTTCATAATATAGAGGTTGATGAAACTATTACAACAGCTTTGAAATACATATACAAAGAATATAGTGAAAGCATGCTAGGAGTGAGCGATTGAAACGAAACTTAAAGACTTCAACAATTATTATTCTAATTGTAACGATTATTGCTCTTGAAGTTGGAATTGCACTATACGATCACACTTTGTCATTAGATACAATTTACTTTGCAGCGATTCTTATTTGTATTGTATTGCTTTTTGGCACACGTGTTTCTGAAGAGAAAGAAAGTACATCGAAACAGAGACGAAGAAAAACGGCTCTTATATTTTGGCCATCTATTTTAATATTAATTACTAGTTTTGCAGTTATAAGTTATGTAAGAATAGGCTATGTCTCTGTACCTGGGATAATTGGTTTTTCATGCTTTGTTACATATGGTGGATTTGTGTTCATTAGTATTTTAAAGAGACGAAATAAAAATTAAATGTAACTTACTAAGTTGAAAGGAAGCAATGTATATGAAACATATAGAGAACGGTACACGCACTGAAGGAGAATACATTAAAAATAAAGTAATTCAATATAATATGTCCATCTTAACAGATGAAGTAAAACAGCCGATGGAACAAGTAAGCTTTGTAGTGAAAGATGAGGAAGGGAAAATCTTTGGCGGCGTTACAGGAACGATGTATTTTTATCATCTTCATATCGATTTTTTATGGGTTGATGAATCGGTTCGTCATGATGGTTATGGAAGTCAACTGATACATAAAATCGAAGACATTGCGAAGGAAAAAGGATGTAGACTCATATTACTAGATTCATTTAGTTTCCAAGCACCAGAATTTTATAAAAAGCACGGCTACCGAGAGTATGGTGTCGTTGAAGATCACCCGAAAGGGCATAGTCAGCACTTTTTAGAAAAGAGATTATAATAATGTTATGTAAACTGTTTGACAGGAGAAAGAAAATGTACACGTATAAATTACAACATGAACAACCAATCTGTGCAGAGAAAATAAAGAAGCTTTATGATTCAGTCGGCTGGTGGCCGGAAAGAAAAGAAATTGATATTGAAAAAATGTTAAAGAATAGTATAGCAATTGGAGTATGGGAAGAAAATGAATTAATTGGATTTGCTAGAGTCGTTTCAGATGGTGTTTTTCGAGCGTACATAGAAGATGTTGTCGTACATGAAAGTGTAAGAAATAAAGGTATTGGAGAGAATATGCTTACAATATTACTGGAAGAGATATCTCATATTGATATTGTTAGTCTATTTTGCGGAGAGAAACTAATAAAGTTTTATGGTGAACAGCAATTTAAAGCGACGAAGCAAATTGTGATGCATCGTAATCAAATAGTGGAAGAATAAGAGGTGCCAGAAGAATGAATGCAACGAGAGAGTATTGTTTATCGAAAAGAAAAGCGACAGAAGATTCTCCGGATGGCTGGAGTGCAACATGTATGAGGCTCAATAATAAAATATTTGCGATAGTGAACCATGAAGAAGGTGAAAAAGCTGCAATTACATTAAAATGTGATCCAGAACTCGCATTAAGAATAAGAGAAGATTACCCAGAAACAATAATTCCTGGATATCATATGAACAAAAAGCATTGGAATACAGTGTACATACATAAAGATGTAGGACAAGAACAAATTAATAAGATGATAGATTGGTCGTATGAGTTAGTACTGCAATCATTTTCAAAGAAAAAGCAGCAAGAGTTATTGGATTAATATGTATTAGGAGTGGATGTAATGAAAGACTCAATCAAAGATACGTATGATAAATTAGCGAGTACATATAAAGAAAATCTAGATTTGGCAAATCCATATAACAGTTATTATGAAAGACCAGCGATGATGGAGATTATTCCAAAGAAACTAGAAGGGAAGAGAATACTAGATGCTGGATGTGCAGCTGGATGGTATACTTCTCAATTCGTAGGAAGAGGAGCAAACGTTACAGCAATTGATGTAAGTTCTGAAATGGTAAAAGCCGCAAAGGAAAGTACAGGTGATAAAGCAACATTTCTTTGTCATGACCTTCAAGAAACATTACCATTTGAAGATAATTCTTTTGATATGATTGTAAGTTCGCTTACTCTTCATTACTTGCAAAATTGGAGTAATGTATTTCAAGAGTTTCATCGCGTCCTTAAACCAGGTGGTTTATTTGTGTATTCCGTTCATCACCCATTTATGGATTTTACAAAGTTTCCGTGTGAAGATTATTTTAAAACGCAATTGTTAGTAGATACTTGGCGGAAACCTAATATTACAATTGAAGTAAGTTTCTTTAGAAGGTCACTTCAAGATATTATAAATGAAACAACGAGTAATTTTGTATTAGAAGAGTTAGTCGAGCCGAAACCGATTGAAAAGATGAAGGAAGTAGATGAAAAATCATATTATTATTTAAACACTAACCCGCATTTCCTTATTATAAAAGCGAAGAATACAAAGTGAAACCGTATATAAATAGCTAGTAAAATGATTATATTTTACTAGCTATTTGCAGTTTTACATTATATATTAGGAGATTTTGAAATGAATACGAAACGAAATAGATTACTATATGCAATGTTTACTATAGTTGTTATTATTTTAGGCCTTAGTTCAAGAAAGTTTGCTTTTGCGTTACCTGATTTATTAAATGATTACTTAGGTGATGCTTTATGGGCGTTAATGATTTTCGTTGGATTCGGATTTTTGTTTCCTAAAATAGAAACGAGGAAATTAGCTTTTATTAGTTTGATATTTTGCTACGGGATTGAAATTAGTCAATTGTACCATGCGGAATGGATAGATAGCATTCGAGCAACGACTTTAGGTGGACTCGTATTAGGTTACGGATTTTTATGGAGTGATCTAGTTGCTTATACAATTGGTGTTGGGATTGGAATGTTTTGTGAGTTTATGCTACGGAAGAAATAAGTGACTTTAAAAAGGGGGATTTGTACATGAAGGATATATTAGAAATTGCAAAGTTTTGGTTTCAAGATAAAGGTGTCACAGCTACTGAAATTCAACCAAACGTAACGAAGATTCATTGTAATAATAAGGCGTATATTTTAAAGGGAAAGGGATCGATAAAACAGTTTCTAGTTGAACTAAATGTATTAGAACAGCTTGATGAAAAAGGAGTTAAAGTACAAAAATTAGTAAAAACGAGAAATGATGAAAGGTACGTATTGTATAAAGAGAAGAATTATTGTTTGTACGAATATGTTGCCGGAAGTGTACTAGAAATCAAAGATACAGAAAAGCTAAAAGTGCTAGGAAGCACAATTGGAGAGGAAATGGCTAATTTACATCACGAACTAAATTCAGTGAATAGTGCTAACGAGTTAATAAAAAGAGAGTTATATAAAGTGGTATACGAATGGGCTTTACCGAATTTAGTAAAGAATGAGCATGTTCATCAGGATGTAATTCAAAAAA
Organism: Bacillus sp. AR13-1; assembly: GCF_008042285.1. Lineage (NCBI taxonomy): Bacteria > Bacillati > Bacillota > Bacilli > Caryophanales > Bacillaceae > Bacillus > Bacillus sp. AR13-1. The sequence continues at coordinate 52,744 of NZ_QNUA01000058.1, read as the reverse complement.
TGGATCAAATACATACAGCTTTCAAGGAAACGGTTCACTCATTACCGAAACAAATTATTCATCGCGATATGCACTTATCAAATGTAATCTTTAGAGAAAGTGATTTTCAAGGGTTTATCGATTTTGAGCTTCTAGAAGAAAACGTTAGAGTATTCGATTTATGCTATTGCTGTACAAGTATTTTAAGTGAGATATTTAGTGATGAAACATTAAGAGGGAAATGGTTACAAATTGTAAGTGAAATTTTTAAAGGATATTATAAGCAAAACATTTTAACGAGAGCAGAACTACAATCAATTTGGTATGTAATGCTTTCAATTCAAATTATATTTATTACTTATTTTGTTCAGTTAAAAGATTTACTAAAGTTAAATGAAGAGATGTTTTTATGGATTTTTGCTAATAAGGAAGATATTGAAGAATCTATAGAAAGAAGCGTACTCATATGAAAAAAATTATATTAATAGGTTCTGGTGGTTCAGGAAAATCTACATTAGCAAAACAGTTAGGGAATAAATTAAATATTAAGGTGCATCATCTTGATGCACTATTTTGGAAACCAAATTGGGAGGGTGTACCGAAAGAGGAGCAAAGAACGGTTCAAAATGAATTAGTTAAAGGGGAAAAGTGGATTATTGATGGGAATTATGGCGGGACAATGGACATAAGAATTAACGCAGCTGATACAATTATCTTTCTTGATATTCATAGAACAATTTGTGTTTATCGTGCTTTTAAAAGAATTGTGCAATATCGGAATAAAACAAGACCGGATATGGGGGCTGGATGTGAAGAAAGATTTGACTTGCAATTTTTCAAATGGATATGGGAATATCCTAAAACGAAACGACCTTCAATTTTAAAGAGGCTAAATCAATTGAGTAAGGATAAAGATGTTATTATTTTAAAATCTTCAAATGAAGTAAGACTATTTTTAGAGAAGCACGATACCATAAATAGTTAGATTATAAAAAGAAGTAACATGGGGGGATAGGATTGAATAGATTCATTGGCCCGGTTGACTCTAATATGGTGAAAATTCCAACAGGAAAAGTAGAATTAAGAGATGATCGAATAAAAAAAGAATGGCAAGTTCAAATAAAACCATTTCTTCTTGCAAAGTATGTTGTAACAGCGGAATTATATTACGCAATTACGAATCGTGCACTAAATGGTAATGAAAATGGTAATAAACCTGTTGTAAATATTTCATGGCATGATGCAATTGCTTTTTGTAATTTACTGTCTAAAATAGCAGGGTTTACAGAGTATTATTCTATACAAGATGATGGGAAAAAGGTTAGTTGTAACTTGCATTCAAATGGCTATCGATTACCGTCTGAGGCAGAGTGGCAATATGCATGTAAAGCAGGTACGACGGGATATACGTATGGGGAACTTCAGAAAATAGCGTGGTATAATGAAAATTCAAGTGGGCAAATTCATGACGTCGGTAAAAAAGAGCCGAATGCATGGGGACTTTATGATATGTTAGGGAACGTTTGGGAATGGTGCTATGATTTGTATGATGAAACAGTGTACGGGTCATACCGCATTTTTCGTGGTGGTAGTTGGGCTGAAGCAGCTAGAGGTTGCGGTGCCACTTGTCGCCGTCGTAGTCATCCTACGTTTCATATAGATGATCTCGGTTTTAGGCTTGCTAGGTCAATTTAGCAGGAAAATGATACATATAACTCCGTAAAGAGTATGGAAAGTATCCATACTCTTTACAACATAGAAATTTTAAAATTTAAGGAGTGTTTTGAATGGCACGTGTTTTATTCATTAACGCTGGATCAGAAGGACATATAAATCCAACATTACATGTTGTAGAAGAACTGATTTCTCGCGGTGAAGAGGTAGTTTATTTTTCAATAGAGGCTTTCAGGGAGCGTATTGAGAAGACAGGTGCTACTGTACGAACGATTGATGATGAAAAATTTATAAAAGCATTTCTTTCCGGTGGTCGAAATTATTTACAGGAAAGAATAAACGGCCTTCTACATACAGCTGATATTGTAATACCTAGTGTTCTAGAACAAATTGAAGGTGAACATTTTGATTATATTATTCATGATTCGATGTTTGGCTGTGGTCGCTTAATTGCCCAAATTCTTAATCTTCCAGCCATAAATTCATGCACATCTTTTGCACAAGATGAAAAATCATTTAAACAAATGTTAGACCATCTTTCTAAAAATATCCCACTGGAAGTTCAGGATAGAATACATAATGATTTTGAAAACTTAACTAATGGAATTACAGAAAAATATGGTGTTAATATAAACTCACCGTATGAAGTTTTCTGTAATCCAGCTTCACTTACTATTGTGTATACAATTAAGGAGTTCCAACCTTTTGGGGATACATTTAATGAAACATTCAAATTTGTGGGTCCATCTATCTCTACACAATTGAAAAATGAAGGTTTTGATTACACTTCAATTGAAGAAAAAAGCCTGATTTACATTTCATTAGGTACTGTTTTTAATGAAGCGCTTGATTTTTATAAACTTTGTATGAAGGCGTTCGAGAATAGTAAGCATACACTTGTTATGTCTATTGGCAACAAAACGGAAATAAGTGATTTAGGTAATATCCCTAAAAACTTCATTGTGAAAAACTATGTACCACAAACTGAACTTCTCAAATATACGAAACTATTTATTACACACGGCGGTATGAACAGTACGCATGAAGGGATATATAACGGTGTTCCACTCGTTGTAATTCCGCAAAGTGCAGATCAGCCAGTAATCGCAAGGCAAGTTGAGAATCTCGGAGCAGGGGTTACATTACAAATGCAAGGATTAACGGAGAGTCAACTACGTGAGAGTGTAGATCTAGTATTAAATAACTCTTCATTCAAAGAAACTGTTTTGAATATGAAGGAGTCTTTCCGAAAATCAGGTGGGTATAAGCAAGCTGTTGATGAAATTTTTAAATTTACAGGCTGTTATTAAAACTATACATGTGAAAGGGTGTCTATATTAAATGATATAGACACTTTTATGTTATATGAAGCGAGGAATTGATGAAATGGAAAGAATGAAAATACTAGATGTAAATTTTGCTGATATGACAGCTACACCATTTTTTCAAGTGGAGGCGAAAAATAGAATTAGATTCGATATAGAATTATTTGAGAGTAATTTGAGAGGATTAAGAGGGATTTTGACTGAACTTTTTAAAAGTCCTGATACGATTGATGTTTCATTTATTTCCGGTTACATAACATATGGTAAAAGTAAGAGAATAAATGAGAAAACAAAAATTGGGAGGTTCATGAAGATTAAGAATTGGACAGAAACGAAAGTAGACGTTGATGATCTTGAAAGTACAATCATATTTACTACGATTAAAGGTGTACATGAAGATGAAGTATATAAGTATTGCAAGTATGTCGTTAATGGTGGTCAGCAAGCGTATATTTCTTTTTATAACGATACTTATTTATTGTATATAAGTACAGACGTTATTGACATTGTTTCACCAGATACAAGTTTAATAGAAAAGTTAAAACTTCAATACAGTGAAGAATATGATAAGTTTTATGAAACTATATTGACGGATTCGGAAATGTTTACAAGTGATAAGTAATTTCAAAGTATTGATAGAAAGATATATGGAAAATGGAGATGGCACGTTGTTTTAAAATAATGTGATCTCACATTGCCATGCGTTTTAAGTTAACGATGAAGGGTTTCAAGACGACTTGGTGCAATTCATCCATATATATACCTAAAATTTTTCATTACAAGTACTACAATTTCTATTGCTCACTTTTACTTTATAAATTTAGGATGTAGTTTTACGTGTTAGTAGTAATTTCACTGTTTCTGCACAACTTCTGCACACATTTAGGTGATTTCTATGTCATGATATATTCCATAAGTGAAATATTTCACAAGAAATGAAATGTTTCTTTACGACGGTGTATGCATATTTACGCATACACGAAATAAGATTGACTCTTGTTATTCTTTTACATCAAAGCCCACATTACACTACGAAGTATAACAAGAAGGGGACAGGAACATGAATAATCGATTTTTAAAACAACTACAAAACTTGAAAATGAACAAAAAAAGTATAGGAGCTGTTGCATTAACAGCTGGAATTATCAGCACGACACTTATTCCTCAAAATGCATACGCGCACGGCTTTGTTGAAAAGCCTGGTAGCCGTTCCGCTTTATGTAGTCCAACTTATGGTGCTCTAAATGTAAACTGCGGAAGTGTTATGTATGAACCACAAAGTTTAGAAGCTCCAAAAGGATTCCCACAAGGTGGCCCAGTTGATGGGCAAATCGCTTCTGCAGGTGGAAAATTTGGCGGTATTTTAGATCAACAAACAGCAAATCGTTGGTTTAAAAATACAATCACTGGTGGGGAAAATACATTTACTTGGAAGTATACAGCACCTCACTTAACAAGCAAATGGCACTACTATATTACAAAAAAAGGATGGAATCCAAATAAAGCACTAACAAGAGCAGACTTTGAGCCAATTGGCACTGTACAACATGATGGTTCTGCAGCTTCAAATAATTTAACTCATAAAATCAATGTACCTACTGACCGTAGTGGATATCATGTGATTTTCGCTGTATGGGATGTAGCTGATACAGCAAATGCGTTCTATAATGTAATTGATGTGAATCTCATCAATAATGTGAAACCAGACACAGAAGCGCCAAGTATTCCAAATGGAATTCAGGCGCAAAAAGTAACAGCGAATAGTATAGAACTAACATGGAACGTTTCTACGGATAATGTAGGAGTAAAAGGGTACCAAATCTTCCGTAACGGAGAGATGATTGACACAGTACCAGGCACTTATTTTATTGATAAGAAATTACAACCAAGCACAGAATATACTTATACTGTAAAAGCAATTGACGCAGCTGGCAATGTATCGAAAGAAAGTACAGCGCTTACAGTGAAAACAACAGTTGAAGCTCCTGATACAGAAGCACCAACACAACCAAAAGGATTACATAGCATGGGAACAACAGCGTCAAGTGTGGATCTAATGTGGAGCCCATCTGATGATAACGTTGGAGTAGACTATTACGATATTTATAGAGAAATAGAAGGAACAATGAAAAAAATTGCAACATCCAATACGACTTCTTATATGGATAAAAATTTACTCGCTAATACTACTTATAAATATGCAGTGAAAGCAGTGGATGTAGTTGGAAATGAATCCGTACAAAGTGATACGTTCACAATTACTACAAAAACTGAAAGCGCTTCATATGAAGCGTGGGATGCAAAGAAAGCATATAAAAAGGAAGATAGAGTTTTACACGAGGGAAAAGTGTATGAAGCAGTCCAGAATTATGAAGGACATGGGGATCCAAACTGGATTTTTGCTTTATCCTTATGGAAAACAGTGTAAGCTTTACCTCAAAATGAAATGAAAGATGATGGGCTTTGATGCAAAAAAAGGAAGTTTGAGAGTTAACTTTTCTGCTTATAAAAAAGACGACGTATTCAGCGTCGTCTTTTTGTATTAATCTAGAATATTCATCAAAGAGACTTTCAAACGAATAAGCTACAGAAAGGTTACTATACGAATACATAATGTAGAATCATATAGTAACCTTTCTATTATGATAACACTTTCGTCATAAGAATATGTGGAATTCCATCTTCCATAAATACGTCGGAAGAAGTTTGATAGCCTAATTTTTCATAAAACCCTTCAGCTTGTGTTTGACCGTGTAGTTTAACTTTGTTTGCTTCTTTGTTACGAGCAATCTCTTCTAACTTTTGAATGATTACTTTGCCTAATCCGTATTTGCGATAGTCTTTTAAAATACAAATTCTTTCTAGTTTACCCATTCCGTCAACGAATCGTATACGGCCAGTTCCTACAGGAAGTTCATTATAATAAACTAATATATGTTTGCATGCCTCGCCAATTTGGTCATATGTATCGAATTCATCTTCAAGAGGGACACCTTGTTCTTTTACAAAGACTTCTTTTCGAATGTGAAAGGCAGTTTCTAAATCTGTAAGTTCTGTTATGAGTTTGGATTGCAAATTGTTCAGCCCTTTCTAGTGTGATATGAATGTGTTTTCATAGTATATCATACTGTAATGCTATAAAAGAAAAAACTGACTTGCAAAAGTCAGCCTTTAAAATGCTTAATATTCTTTTATACCGTTTTTTGTTCCGATGATCGTTTTGCTCGTCATATTGATAAATAATCCTGTTTCAACTACACCGGTAATCATCTTTAACTCGGTATGTGTATCATTTGGATTCAATATTTTGTTTGGAAAAATACAATCAATAATTAAATTGCCGTTATCAGTTATAAATGGTCCGCCATCTTTCATACGTAAACACGTTTCGCATCCTAAAGATTGAATTCTTTTTTCAGTTTGCTTCCAAGAGAAGGGGATAATTTCAATAGGAAGTGGAAAGGTACCTAAATGTGAAACGAGTTTGGATTCATCTGCAATAATAATAAGTTCTTTAGAGGAGGTGGCAACAATCTTTTCGCGAAGTAATGCACCACCGCCACCTTTTATTAATTGTAAATCATTATTGATTTCATCTGCTCCATCAATTGTGAGATCAAGTATATCAATTTCATTTAAAGAGATTAGCGGAATAGATAATTGTTTTGCTAATACTTCAGTTTCTTTTGATGTCGGTGCAGCTTGAATAGATAACCCTTCTTGTACACGGTGACCTAACTTTTGTATCGTCCAATATACGGTTGAACCCGTACCAAGTCCAATCGTCATACCATCTCTTACAAAGCCAGCAGCATATTCGCCTGCAAGCTGTTTTAAATTCATCATTTTACTCCGCTGGGCGTGGTCCAGCATCTAAACCGGAATTTTCAACTGTAAGTATAGGGCGAACGGTAATATCTTTATGTACACGCATTTGGCACGATAATCGTAAGTGGTCTTCAATTCCTTTTTCCGTAATAGCTTGTTTTTCATCATTTGTCGCCTCACAAAAATCACCTGCAATGACTTCAACTCTACAAGTTGTACATCTTGCTTTGCCACCGCAACGATGAAGAATGTGTACACCGTTATCTTCAAGTGCTAATACTAATTTCGTTCCTTCTTTAATATCGAAAGTTCCGGTACCTTCAACTGTTAATTTTGGCAAATTGATTCCTCCTCATGTAAAATGCTATATAACATATTTATGACCCGTATTCATGAACATAAACATAAAATTAATTATAAGCCCCGTAACTTTTTTATTTGTTCAATCGTTTATTAAGTAAGCGCTGAAAAGGAGTGGTTATTTTGTGCACAAAAGTAACTCAGGTTTTAAAGGATCATATCGATATGAATCATTCAAATATAAATTTTTTAATTACACATTATGCAGAGGTAAAAAGATACTGTACGTTTTTGACGAAAAACAAATGGGATGGGGAAGACCTTGCCCAAGAAGCAATTTGCAAAGTTCTTCAAAAGTATAGTGAGAAGGAAATTTGTATAACGCTTCTGTATAAAATTGCTCGAAATCAATGGTTAGATCAAATGAAATCAAAATCCGTTCAAGAAAAGTTAGAACAGCAAAATACATTTGAAGAACCACATGGAAAAATTGCAGATTTGCATGAAATGGTAGGGAAAGTATTGTCTTCGTTAAATGTGCAACAATCCGTAATTTTATTATTGAAGGATGTTTTTCAATATAGTATCGCGGATATAGCAAAAATATGCTCTGTATCAGAAGGGGCAGTGAAAGCATCTTTATTTAGGAGTAGAAATAGGCTGAAAACTGTAAATGAAGAAGGCATTGAAATAGTGGAGTACACGGATGATGTTGAAATCGTTGTAACTTCTATTCAAGAAGAAAGACCTGAATTGTTGACGAAACTTCTCCCAACAATAGATTTCACTAAGTTACCATCAATACAACCAGTGTTATTCTTCAGTATGAAACAATCTTCTTCTTACAGTTGTATGCTTAATGCGGCATAAAACAGATGGAGGGATTTATAATGAGTGTAATTCCTTACGTAATAGAACAAACGAAATTAGGAGAACGCTCCTATGATATATATTCAAGATTATTAAAAGACCGAATTATTATGATTGGTTCAGAAATTAACGATCAAGTTGCAAGCAGTGTAGTAGCACAATTATTGTTTTTAGAAGCGGAAGATGCAGAAAAAGATATATTCCTGTATATCAATAGTCCGGGTGGTTCAACGACAGCGGGATTTGCAATATTAGATACGATGAACCTTATTAAACCAGATGTGCAAACACTTTGTATGGGCTTTGCGGCATCATTTGGTGCGCTTTTACTATTAGCTGGCGCAAAAGGAAAAAGATTTGCGCTCCCTAACAGTGAAATCATGATTCATCAACCGCTCGGCGGTGTAAAAGGGCAAGCAACGGAGATTGAAATTACAGCAAAAAGAATATTAAAGTTAAAACATGATATTAACAAAATTATATCTAATCGAACAGGGCAACCAGTAGAAAAGGTAGCTCATGATACAGAAAGAGATTATTTTATGACGGCAGTAGAAGCGAAGGATTATGGAATTGTTGATGCAGTTATTGAGAAAAAATAACGTAAAACAGGCTAGAGAATATACTAAATTCTCTAGCCTGTTTTTGTCATTCTTTATTCTTTTATCCATTCATCAACTAAAGCTTGATTCTTTTTTATCCATTTTCGAGCAGCTTCTTCTGGATCTTTCGTTTTATTTAACATGACCATTAACGTACCAAGTTGTTCATCGTTCATTTTCCATTGATCAAAGTATTTCACAATATCCGGATGATCTTTTTCGAAACCTTTACGAACGGAGTAATAAATGTCATCTTTTTCACCATATACTTTCTTAGGGTCTTTTAAATATTTTAAGTCAAATTCTGAAAAGCCCCAATGAGGATTCCAAAGCGTAACAGCGATTGGTTTCTTTTTCGTATATGCCTTCTTTAGTTCGCTCATCATCGCAGCTTCTGAAGATTGGACAAGTTTTAGTTTTATATCATATTCCTTCATTGCTTTATTCGTTAAATTCATTAGGCTACTACCAGGTTCAATCCCAACAATTTTATTATCTAGCTCATCTTTATGTGCATTTAAATCTTCAATACTGTTAACGTTTTTCACATAAGAAGGGACGACTAAACCAAGCCCAGTACCTTCATACCATTTTGATTTTAAGACGAAGTCATCTTTGTAACGGGCATTTAATGGTTTATCCGTAACAGGAAGCCATACTTCTAGATTCGCATCAACATCACCACGTGCGACGCCAGTCCATATCGCAGCTTTTTCTAAATACATGAGTTCAACTTTATAGCCGTTTTCTTCTAATAAAACTTTCCACATATTTGCGGTTGCGATATTTTCTTTCCAACTTGTTACACCAAGTTTAATTTTTCCTTTCGAATTTGCATTTGTTGCATTACAAGAAGTGAAAATCATACTAATAAATAGTAACAGACTTATAATCCATATTTTTTTTCGCATTCAAAACCTCCTGTGAAGCTTTTGCTTTTTATAAATTAATCTATAAGTGAACCTTCTTATTATGAACGGAAACAAGAATTTTTAAAGAAATCTTATATATGTCATTTTTATGTAATATTTCTCTGTAAAATCGCAACACTATGTAAATAGATGGGTAGAAAAGGAGTAGTGACATGGATAATACAAAGGTACGTGTTGAAAATGTAACAAAAGTCTTTGGGAAACATCCGCAACGGGCGCTTACCTTATTAAAAGAAGGAAAAAGCAAATCGGAAATTTTAAAGGAGACAGGAATGAACGTTGGTGTGAAAAAGGCAACGTTTGAAGTATACACTGGAGAAATTTTCGTTATTATGGGTTTGTCTGGTAGTGGGAAATCTACATTGGTTCGAATGCTAAATCAATTAATTAAACCGACAGCGGGGCATATATACATAGATGGTGAAGACATCGCAACGATGGGAAAAGAAGAATTGCGAAGAGTAAGAAGGACGAAAATGAGTATGGTTTTTCAGAAGTTTGCTTTATTTCCACATCGTACGGTAATACAAAACGTTGCGTACGGGTTAGAAATTCAAGGAGTTCCAGTAGAGGAACGAGAAAATAAGGCGTTAGAATCGCTACAGTTAGTAGGACTCGATCATCATAAAGATAATTACCCTAGTCAACTTAGTGGTGGTATGCAGCAGCGTGTTGGAATTGCAAGGGCACTAACGAATAATCCAGATGTATTACTAATGGACGAGTCATTTAGTGCATTAGATCCACTAATTCGAAAAGAAATGCAAGATGAATTGTTAGAGTTACAAGATAAAATGGAAAAAACAATTATTTTTATTACACATGATTTAGATGAAGCTCTTCGAATTGGTGATCGTATCGCATTAATGAAAGATGGAGAAATTGTCCAAATTGGAACACCGGAAGAAATTATGATGAGCCCTGCAAATGAATTTGTAGAGAAATTCGTGGCGGACGTGAATTTAGGAAAAGTAATTACGGCGGAATCTATATTGAAACGACCGGAGACTTTATTAATTGATCGTGGACCACGTGTAGCACTTCAAATTATGAGGAATGCAGGTGTTTCTACGGTATATGTTGTAAACAAAAAGTATGAATTTCTAGGTATATTAACTGCGGATGATGCAAGTAAAGCGGTACAAAAACAATGGCCAATTGCTGATTTATTACTTAACGATATCCCGCACGTGTATTTAGATACATTACTGGAAGAAACGTATGCAAAAATGGCGGAGATGAAATATCCATTACCCGTAATTGATGAAAAGAAAAGGTTGAGAGGAATTATTAAACGTGAAAGTGTCATTCAAGCTCTTGCAGGTAACATTGAGGAAGAGGTGAAAGACGATGAATAATATTCCGCGCATTCCATTAGGCGAATGGGTCGATTCATTTGTTGCAAGTTTATATGAGCACTTTGAAGGCTTATTCCGAGGATTCTCCTATATTATCGGTGGATTTGTTGATTTACTCACTAATTTTTTAACAATAATACCAGCCATAGTGATGATTATCATCTTATGTTTCCTCATTTGGTACACAACGAGGAAATTATCTTTAGTCATTTTTACGCTCATCGGATTATTATTTATTTTAAATATTAACTACTGGGCACAAACGATGCAAACATTAGCGCTCGTACTTACGTCAGTTATTATTTCAATTATTATCGGAATTCCCATTGGCATTTTAGCATCTCAAAATGAACGTTTCTCAAAATTTTTAAAGCCGACATTAGATTTTATGCAAACAATGCCGGCATTCGTCTATCTCATTCCCGCGATAACATTTTTTGGAGTAGGCGTCGTACCAGGCATTATTGCTTCCGTTATTTTTGCTATGCCACCGACAATCAGATTTACAGACTTAGGAATTAGACAAGTTCCAGAAGATTTAATTGAAGCTGCGAATGCATTTGGTTCTACCGCATCACAAAAATTATTTAAAGTACAATTACCGCTCGCAACCGGAACGATCATGGCTGGCGTGAATCAAAGTATTATGCTTTCGTTATCAATGGTTGTAACAGCTTCACTTGTAGGAGCGCCAGGACTTGGCGTCGATGTATATCGCTCTGTAACACAAGTAAATATCGGAATGGGATTTGAAGCTGGACTAGCTATCGTCGTGATTGCGATTATATTAGACCGAATTACGCAAGGGTTTTATACAAAAAGAAAATAATTCAAAAAACACACTTTATACTACAAAGTGTGTTTTTTGAATTCGAATTACATCCGAACAATAACAGAGCCTCCAGCTGGTGCACAAACTTGGTTTTGCTGTTGTTCCATTGATTTTATTAATTGATTATTTTCTTCGATTAATGAGATTAATTTAGCTAATTGGCTTTCAAGGCTTGCGATGCGCTGCATCATGTATTGCGAATCATAATGCAGTGTATTCCTTACTGGATGGGGGGAGTAAGCATATTGTTGATTTATATTTGGATTCCAATGAGGATACATTTGAATCGTTCCTCCTTCAATAAATTACTGATCTTTCTTATAGTAAATGCCTATGTACATGTAATGGTGACTTAAAAATTCTTTCAAACGAAGAGGATTATGTAGGGGGAATGGAAAAGTAATAAAGTACATTTTCTGGAAATTTCCAAGCGGAATAGCAAATATATTAGGAGACAGCAACGTTCATGTAAATGGATATTATATGGGGAGAAATTATGAGAGGAGATGCTATTTTGGCTAATAATAAAAAAAGAAATGATGCTATGACAATTGGTGTCGCTATAGGTGTTGTAATCGGTGTAATTCCTGGTGTATTTACTGATAATATAGCAAGCGGAATAGCGATTGGGATTGCAGTTGGAATGGGGATTACGCTTTTGAAGAAATAATGAGTTATAAATTATTTTAATGTGAAAATTCTTGTTTCAAGAGATTGAATTTTCGGAATATAAAACCTATTTTCCCTTTTTTTATGATATTATATATGCAAAGGATGGTGATGGATATGCCAATAAACAATCAAGCAGAACAAAACTGCTTCATTTGTGAAAAACATAAAGGGAACATTACAGTTTCAGGTGGAGCTATTTACGAAGATGAACTCATTTACGTTGGACATGTCCATTGGGATGCAGAAGAAACATATCTTGGTTATGTAATGATTGATATAAAGAGACATGTACCTGGTCTCGCTGAATTAACTGAAGATGAGGCAAAGGCATTCGGACTGATAACAAGTAGAGTAAGTAAAGCGCTTAAAGAAAGCAAAGGTGCAGAACATATTTACAGTTTCGTTTCAGGTAATGGTGTACCACATTTGCATATGCACATTATTCCACGTTATCCAAATACACCAAAAGAGTTTTGGTCACCGACTGAAGTAGCAAATTGGACTGGTGCACCACATGGAGATTCAGAGAAAATTAAAAAACTATGCGAAAGAATACGAAAGTATATGGTAAATGAGTATGCATACAACAAATAATACACAATATTCATGGGTTGGAAGTAGGGAAATGTGTTTAGACGAAGTTTCAGTAAAGCAATATGGTGATATCGTACTTGGTAGATACGGCGGGAATATAAGTGCCGGAGCAAAAAAGAATGAAGACGGTGCATTAGTTTTGTCGAATGGTGATTGGGAATTCGCCGTTATATTAGACGGGCATAATAGTGCAGAAAGTGTTGAATTAGTAGTAAATACAATCCAAAAAGAATATGAAAATATAGAAGTGATTATGAAAGAATCAATTGAAACCGTATTTCGATCTGTTGAAAATTATATACTTACGATATTTCAATCCCGCTCATTTAAAGAAAAGTGCGAAAGGGTAAAAGGTGAAACGGCTTGCTTAATATGCGTAAGAAAAGAAAATTACATATGGTGGCTTTCCATAGGTGATTGCTTAGTTTATGTATTTCATGATGAATTACATAAATTAGGACAATATACATTGAATCAACGCCACTTTTACGAATGGATTGGAAATGTAAACACATTTGATTTACCCGTTCCTTGCTATTCATCAGGAATTCGTGAATTACGTACTGGAAAGAATCGAATTGTAATGGTGACAGATGGGGTATTAGAATGCGGGGAACGCCGTTATGAAACTCCATTAAATCTTTATAATGATATGAATGGAAATAATGTAGAGCTTAAAGAACATGTTCACAATGTTTTAGAACACGTTCATCATCAATTAGGACGAGATAGTGCGACCATTATTAGTTGGGACCTAGAAAACAAAACAAATGCTACGTATCCGAGTGATCAGCCGGAGAAAATTAAAGTAAAAAAATAAAAAGGAGAGGGTTTTCTGTCCGGTACAAAAATATCCTTATTAATTTTATGGGTGCTATCTTTATTGGTTTTTGAAAGAATAGCGAGAAAACAGTTAAATATACCGAAACAAAAAGGATGGAATAACCAATATGTGAATGATACACATAAGTGGGGAAATAGAATTATTATTTCCTCTTATATAGTTGTTATTGCTATAAGCACTTTTCTTCCAAATCGTATATATATGGGCTATGTACCTCTTTTATTTTTTATTACGTTATATGGATTTCAATCATATATGGAGTGGAAATATGATAAGGAATCGCGGGAGTTTTTGATTTCATTATTAGGAGTTGTAGCATTAATAATAACAGGGTTCATACTAAAATGATTATTGATGGTACAAATAATGAGATAACTAATTAATAAGAAACCATTCATCTATACATGAATGGTTTCTTATTATGTGTACGAAGTTCGGTCTTCGCAATTTAATCATTTATTTTAGCCAATATGGATTTAATGAAATTTGTTTTATCCTCTGCATATTTATGCTTATCATTAGGGTTAGCTGTTGAAAGTTGAATCTTTAACTGTTCATACTGCATACGAGAAGTTTTATTGTCTATTAAGTAATCTCTGAATTTTAATTGTTCTATTAAATATGGATTCCCTTGTTCATACATATGAATTTGATGAGTTCTTGGCTCACCTTTATTGAAATAATACCTTTCGGGTAATACATCTTTTCTATATTTATAATTTAATTGTTCTAGGTTCGTAATACATTTTAGACCACTTTTGGAATCTCTTAATTCCATCGCAATATCAATAATAGGTTTTGCGCTTAAATGCGGGATGGAAGTACTTCCAATATGGTGTATCGCTAAAATATATTTTCCAATGTGTTCCTCAATTAATTGTTTTTCTTTTGAAAACTCAAATTCCCACTCTTCGGACCACGGAACTAAAAACACTTTACCATAGGGTAAACCTAGCATTTAATTAGCACCCCCTTACATATTTTTTCAATAAAGTTACTTACATCTTCTTAAAACTCCTCAATACAAGAAACTCCCACAATCTCCAAGGAAGAACCTTCTTCGCAAAGATCATAAATTTTACACCTTTCCCAATTGGGTATCGTAATGTAGTACGCCTTGCTTCAGCAATTTCTACGATTTTATTTGCAACATCCATCGGATTACCAAGTGTATCGTTGCCATTGTTTATGTGCTTTTGTATTTTATCCATATATTCTTTGTAAGGAGAGGTTGTATCAGATTGGTTTTCAGCTAATTGTTTACCAACTTCCCATATGTTCGTGTTATAAGAACCAGGTTCAAGTAAGGCAACGTCTATTCCGAAAGGCTTTACTTCTAAGCGAAGGGATTCACTCCAGCCTTCTAATGCATATTTTGAAGAAACGTAAGGAGATAGACCAGGGAATCCTACTTTCCCGCTAATACTGCTTATATTAATGATTTTTCCGCTTTTCTGCTTTCTCATATATGGTAAGACAAGTTGCGTGATGGATATAGCTCCAAAAAGATTTGTTTCAAATTGTTTACGGTAGTCCTCCACTGGGATTTCTTCGATAAAGCCCCCATTTGCATATCCTGCATTATTTATGAGAATGTCTATTCTGTTTATTTCGTTTAAAAATAATTGGAAGTTATGTATAGAACCTTGATCTGTTACATCTAATTGTTTAACTTTTATATTTTGTTGTAAGTCGAGTTTAGTAGCTTGAGATATTAAGTCTATTTGTTTCTCAAGATTGCGCATTGTAGCAATGACAAAATAGTCTTTTTTTGCAAGTTCAAGTGTCGTTAAAAGTCCGAATCCACTTGATGCTCCTGTAATAATCGCGATTTTTTTATTCATTGTTCGCTCGCTTTCTTTTTCTTTTATCATAACGAGTTATAAAGAGAAAATCTATTTATTGTATAAAGATATTTGATATAATTGAAAATAATTATCAATTAAATTTTGGTTTTTACATAAAAGGAGTGTGGGTTTCATGGAGACTAACGGTTTTCATGATATTTTTCATAAATATTTTTATGGTTTACAAGTTGTAGAGGAAAGACATATGAATGTTCCAAAAACAATAGGTATGGGTGAAATACGAAGATGTACTTCATTTTCAGGTATGGAAATTGTGTTATCAAATTATCAATTTCATAATAACCATCGCATCCAGTTTGCATCTGATGCAGCAATGGTGGAGCTTAATTTTTGTTTACAAGGGTTCGGAGGAGTGCAAGTTGGTCATTCTTCGTATGAATTAATGACTGGAAATAGCTATTTATATTTTATGAATGATTTTGATGTAGTATTTGAATATGAAAAAGAAACGCCTCTATATTCATTAGCGATTGGGATTCCTGTACAATTGTTTAATCATTTCATGATGAATAATGCTATTGAAAAAAGTCTTGATTTTCATTCTATATTAGGAAATCAATCTTTTAAAAAGTTTCAAAATCCAATTGATTCTATAACATCTAATCTTATTAAGAGAATGATAGAGCATCCCCAAAAGGATCGTATTAGTCAACTAGAATTAGAAAGTAAAGCGCTCGAATTGCTTTCTATACATTTGGGGAGAGTGTTGCTTAATGATTGTGACGCAAATAAAAGGAGTCAATTATCAAAACAGGATTTGAATAAAATAAAACAGGCTGAAGAAATTTTACTTCAACGAATGGAATCACCCCCATCATTATTAGAATTAGCTAAAATAGTAGAGTTAAATGATTATAAATTAAAAATTGGGTTTAAAGAATTATTTGGGATGTCCACATTTGCATATTTACGAGAAAAGCGTATGGAGCATGCGATAGATTTACTGCGTTCGGGAAATAGTAATGTGACCGAAACGGCATTTGCAGTTGGATACAATAATGTCAGTCATTTTTCAGAGTTATTTCGTAAAAAGTATGGAATGAATCCATCAGAATTTTTACGTATTTATTAACGTAAAACAGGAATAATCCGCTATACCGTAAATTCCTCCGTCATTTGGTAGTTGCTTTTTGTAATGGTCATTATAATTACAAACAACATCCAATTGGAAATAACTTTTTATGGAGGAATTTAAATGAAAGAACGGAATGAAAGTCATTTTTGGATATTTGTATTAACAGGAATGTTTCTTATTATAACAACGACGGGTTTTGCACGTATGGCATATGGAATTATATTGCCGTTTATGCAAGAAGGACTCCATTTATCTACAGCTCAAGCAGGTATGTTAGGAACCATACTCTTTTTAGGGTATTTATTAACAGTCGGAACATCTGGAATACTTACTATCCGTTTTGGAGCAAAATCAGTTTTATTAATAGGGAGTTGGCTCGTCGTTATAAGTTTAATAGGATTAGCATTTGTCTCCTCATTTTGGATAGCCTCTATTTGTATGTTATGTGCTGGAGCTGGTAGTGCCCTTGTATATACACCACTCATGTCAATAACAGTAGGATGGTTTCCAGAAAAAAGAGGAACTGCAATGGGGCTATTATTAAGCGGTGCTGGCATAGGCATGCTATTTAGTGGAATAATTGTTCCTTATATAGTACGTGCATTTCCAGAGTATAGTTGGCGTGGTTCATGGCTTTTGTTTGGAGTTATTACATGTATTGTTGTATTCGTTGCCTCAATTGTTTTGAAAAATCCAGAAGTTACTGAAGATGAGGGGGAAAGGAATAATAAGTCGTTTTTATGGAAAACGAAAGAGCTATACATCATTGCATGGATGTATTTTATTGTGGGCGTTGTTTATTTAATTCCAAATTTATATCAAACTAGTTTTATGATTAATAATGGTATTGCGGCATCAATTTCGGGAACTGTTTATGCGATTGCAGGAATGTTTTCAATCGTAGGAGCTCCTGTCTGGGGATTGATTTCGGATCGGGTTGGTATAAAGAAGACGTTATGTATTGCACTTTTATTAGCTGTAATAGGTGATATGATTCCAATTATATTTGGACATACCATTGGCTTTATCATGTCGGCAATTATTTGGGGTTCCAGCCTCGGAGGTATCCTTTTATTAATTCAAGTTGCTGCTTCAAAGCAAGTATCTCCGAAATATGTCTCAATGGCAATTAGTTTTATATCCGTTTTCTATGCAGTTGGTCAAATGATTGGACCAGGACTTGCAGGATGGATTATCGGGGAAAGTGGATATACAACAGCTTATGGATTAGGTGCTTTTGGTTTCTTTATGTGCATATGTTTGGGATTAAGGCTAAAAAGAGGGGATCTGGCAAACTCAGCGTATATAGAGAAGTGAGTATTGTCTTGAAATGAATCTTTTTAATGGGGGGAAGCAAAGTGTTCCATGTTAAAGACGTATTAGCAGATCAGTTATTAGCAAATGCGAATGATCCCAGTTGGTATATTCCATTTTCAGATGCAGTTAAGGATTTATCTGAGAGAGAAGCTTTCTGGAAACCGAATGAAGAGTGTAATAGTATAGCTGAAATTGTACAACATTTACTGTATTGGAATACGACGTGGCAAACTAGGTACAAAGAATCAAATGTTAATGCTGTGCCCGCTATTGGTGATAATAACAAAAGTTTTATGCTATCAGATAATCAAACATTTGAAGAGTTAAGAGAAAAACTATTAGAGAAACTGTTACAATGGCAAAGTCTCATAAATGAAGACAAGGTTGAAAGTGATGTAATTGGATTTCCTGTATCTGCGAAGTGGTGGGAAGTATTAGCTAATGTAACGACTCATAACGCGTATCACATTGGTCAAATTATTTACATTCGGAAATTACAGAAGAGTTTTGATAATGAATAAGATAATAATTCTCAAATTAGGTGAACAAAAGTGGACAAAACGAGACAGATGTCTCATTTTGTCCACTTTTTTATTATGAAAGAAAAGAGAAAACCTATTAAATCAGGGATTAGAATTTGGCACAGTACTTGCAATATAAAAGATGAACAAGAAAATAGGAGGGCTGGACATGTTAAAAACAACTGAAAGTAAAGGGAATGAAATTACGAAAGAACAAGCTCGTTGGATGTATGAAAAAATGTTAGAGATTCGTAAGTTTGAAGACAAGGTGCATGAATTATTCGCGCAAGGCGTTCTGCCAGGTTTCGTTCATTTATACGCTGGTGAAGAAGCAGTAGCAGTTGGTGTATGTGCCCACTTAACAGATAGTGACAGTATTACAAGTACGCATAGAGGTCACGGCCATTGTATCGCAAAAGGTTGTGATTTAAATGGCATGATGGCCGAACTTTTTGGGAAAGCGACAGGGTTATGTAAAGGTAAAGGTGGTTCAATGCATATTGCCGATTTAGATAAAGGAATGCTTGGTGCAAATGGGATTGTAGGCGGAGGTTTTCCACTTGCTTGCGGTTCAGCATTAACAGCTAAATATAAAGGAACGAAAGATGTAAGTGTTTGCTTCTTCGGAGACGGAGCAAATAATGAAGGAACATTCCATGAAGGGGTTAATTTAGCAGCGATTTGGAAGTTACCAGTTATTTTTATCGCAGAAAATAACGGTTACGGTGAAGCAACAACATTTGAATATGCTTCTAGTTGTAACTCTATTGCTGATCGTGCAAAAGCATATAACATTCCGGGTGTTCAAGTAGATGGAAAAGATCTATTAGCAGTATATAAAGCGGCGGAAGAGGCTGTTGAGCGTGCACGTAATGGCGGTGGCCCAACTTTAATTGAATGCATGACATATCGTAATTACGGTCATTTTGAAGGAGAAGCACAAACGTATAAAACAGCGGAAGAAAAAGAAGAACATTTAAATGAAAAAGATGCGATTGTGCATTTCCGCAAGCATTTAATTCATGAAGCTTTATTAACGGAATCCGAACTTGTGGATATGGAAAAGGCAGTAGATGAAGCAGTACAAAAATCAATTGAATTTAGTGAAAACAGTCCATATCCAGAGGATGAAGAATTATTAAAAGATGTATACGTTTCTTACAAATAAGAGGAGGGTGAAAAATAATGACTAGAACAGTAAGTATGTCAACTGCAATTAATGAAGCGATGAAAATATCAATGCGTCGTGATGAAAACGTAATTTTAATCGGAGAAGATGTTGCAGGCGGTGCACAAGTGGATCACTTGCAAGATGATGAAGCATGGGGCGGTGTACTCGGTGTTACGAAAGGACTTGTACAAGAATTTGGTCGAAATCGTATTTTAGATACTCCAATTTCAGAAGCGGGTTATATGGGAGCGGCGATGGCAGCTGCTGCAACAGGTTTACGTCCGATAGCTGAATTAATGTTTAATGATTTTATCGGTAGTTGTCTTGATCAAGTATTAAACCAAGGTGCAAAGTTCCGCTATATGTTCGGTGGAAAAGCGAAAGTGCCAGTTACAGTACGTACGATGCACGGTGCTGGATTTAGCGCAGCGGCACAGCATTCACAAAGTTTATATGCGTTATTTACGAGCATTCCAGGTATAAAAGTTGTCGTTCCTTCCACTCCTTATGATGCAAAAGGCTTATTATTAGCGGCAATTGAAGATGACGATCCAGTAATCTTCTTTGAAGATAAAACACTTTACAATATGAAAGGCGAAGTACCAGAAGGGCACTATACAATTCCTTTAGGAAAAGCAGATATTAAACGTGAAGGTTCTGATGTAACAATCGTTGCAATTGGAAAACAAGTTCATACAGCACTTGCAGCTGCAAAGCAATTATCGGAAAAAGGACTCGAAGTAGAAGTAATCGATCCACGTTCTTTATCACCGCTGGATGAAGATACGATTTTAGCATCTGTTGAAAAAACGAATCGCCTGATTGTTATTGACGAAGCAAATCCAAGATGTAGTATCGCAACAGATATTGCGGCAATTGTAGCGGATAAAGGATTCGATTTGTTAGATGCACCTATTAAACGAATTACAGCACCACATACACCAGTTCCGTTTTCGCCACCACTTGAAAAGTTATATTTACCAACGCCGGAGAAAGTAATTGAAACTGTATCAGAAATGATCGGAGACCAATCTTTATTACATGTGTAATGAAACGATGAGAAGGGAGAGAGAAACATGGCTGTAGAAGTTGTAATGCCGAAGTTAGGTATGGCGATGAAAGAAGGTATTATTACGAGCTGGAATATTAAAGCAGGTGATAATGTAGAAAAAGGTGAACTAATTGCTAGTATTAACTCGGAAAAAATCGAAACTGAAATAGAAGCACCAGCTGATGGAACTGTTCTTGATATAGCTGTAAGTGAAGATGAGGGAGTGCCGCCGGGTACTGTAATTTGCTACATCGGTAAACCGGACGAAAAAGTAGAAGTTCATGAAAACATACATGTTGTAGAAGAAAAAGCATCTAATCCAGAACCTAAAAAGGTACAACATCCAGAACCATATGCGATAGATGTGACGAAGCAAAGAGTTAAAATATCTCCAGTAGCAAAGAAAATTGCAAAAACTGAAAATCTCGATATTAGATCATTAATTGGTACAGGACCTGGCGGAAGAATTACAAAGGTAGATGTATTAAAGGCGCTTGAAGAAAGAGTAGCAATTCCAGAAGTACTTGAACAAGAAGAAAGTAAAGTCATTCCTATTACTGGTATGCGAAAAGCAATTGCGAACCGTATGCATGCAAGCTTACAAAATAGTGCGCAATTAACATTAACGATGAAAGTAGATGTTACAGATTTAGTTGCTTTACATAAAAATATGGCTGAAGTTGTGCAAAAACGCTATGAAAATAAATTAACAATTACAGATTTCGTCGCACGCGCTGTTGTATTAGCACTTCGGGAGCATAAAGAAATGAACAGCGCGTATATAAATGATGCCATTCATCAATTTGAACATGTTCATTTAGGTATGGCGGTCGCGTTAGAAAAAGGGTTAGTCGTTCCAGCTATTCGCTTTGCTAATAATCTATCTTTAGTAGAGTTATCTAAAGAGATTAAAAATGTGGCACAAAAGGCACGAGCAGGCAGTTTAAGTAGTGATGATATGCAAGGGACAACATTTACAATTAGTAATTTAGGTAGCTTCGGTATTGAATATTTTACGCCAGTATTAAATACACCTGAAACTGGTATTTTAGGTGTAGGTACAATTGAACATGTTCCTGTATATAAAGGGAAAAAATTAAGAAAAGGAAGTATGTTACCTTTAAGTTTAACATTCGATCATCGTGTACTAGACGGTGCACCAGCAGCTGCATTTTTACGCACAATTAAAGAGTATTTAGAAGAGCCTGTAACAATTCTTTTATAAAGAGAAGGTGAGAAAATGAGTAATTTAGTTGTTATTGGGGGCGGACCTGCTGGTTATGTAGCGGCAATTACCGCGGCTCAAAATGGAAAAGATGTCACTCTTATTGATGAAGCTGATCTTGGCGGGACTTGTTTAAATGTCGGTTGTATGCCTACGAAATCATTGTTAGAAAGTGCGGAAGTATACGATATTGTTAATCATGCGAATCGTTTTGGAGTATTAGTAGATAAGCAGAATATATCAATTGATTGGAAACAAATACAGACGAGAAAATCACAAATTGTTACGCAACTCGTACAAGGTATACAATATTTAATGAAGAAAAATAAAATAAAAGTTATACAAGGTAAAGCGAAATTTGAAACGGATCACCGTGTGCGAGTTACACATGGTGATAAAGAAGATGTAGTAGTTGGAGACCAGTTTATTATAGCGGCAGGATCAGAACCAACTGAATTACCTTTTGCTCCATTTGATGGGAAGTGGATTTTAAATAGTAGTCATGCAATGTCCCTAGAAAATATACCAAAATCATTATTAATCGTTGGTGGTGGTGTAATAGGTTGCGAGTTTGCAAGCATTTATAGTCGTCTTGGAACAAAAGTTACGATTGTTGAAATGGCATCGCAATTATTACCTGGTGAAGATGAAGATATCGCACAAATTTTAAGGGAGAAACTAGAAAATGATGGCGTAAAAATATTTACAGGAGCGGCTTTAAAAGGATTAAATAATTATAAGAAGCAGGCTTCATTTGAATATGAAGGAAGTATCCAAGAAGCCAACCCGGAATCCATTCTCGTTTCTGTAGGTCGAAAACCACGTGTACAAGAATTAGCTTTAGAAAAAGCAGGCATTCAATTTTCAAATAAAGGAATTTCTGTGAATGAACATATGCAAACAAATAGATCACATATTTACGCAGCGGGTGATGTGATTGGTGGAATACAGCTTGCTCACGTTGCCTTCCATGAAGGAACGACAGCGGCATTACACGCGAGCGGAGAAGATGTGAAAGTAAACTATCATGCTGTACCTCGCTGTATTTATACAGCTCCAGAAATTGCTAGTGTCGGTTTAACAGAAAAAGGAGCAAGAGAGCAATACGGTGACATCCTCATCGGAGAATTCGTATTTACAGCGAACGGAAAAGCGCTTATTATTGGAGAACAAACGGGGAAAGTAAAAGTTATTGTGGAACCTAAATATCAAGAAATTGTAGGGATTTCTATTATCGGTCCTCGTGCAACCGAACTAATCGGACAAGGAACGGTGATGATTCATACAGAAGTAACCGCTGATATAATGAGAGATTATATTGCAGCACATCCAACTTTATCTGAAGTGATTCATGAGGCATTATTGCAGGCAGTAGGACATGCTGTACATGCTTGAAGGTAAAAAGTCCAGTCTAATAGGACTGGTCTTTTTAGTAAATAATATTTAAGTAGCAATATGTATAAAAAGATACTAGAAAAATCACTATACTCTCATGTTTTTTTAATCGATGAGAGTATAGTGATTTTGAAATTTCTTCGCTTATTTAATTGAAATGCGCTGTTACTATTTGATTTCAATTGCTGAAGTTATGTCGTTCCAATCCGCTGCTAAATTAGCAGTTTGACCATACCAATCAGAGTGTCTAAAGGAGACACCTTTTCCATATCCTTGAGTTGAAGAATGTTCCCATAGCGTTGTTGAATAACTTGCAGAAGGTGAAGCTGTACTTACAGAAGAAATTCTGTCGTTCCAGCTAGAAGGTAGGTTTTTAAAGCCACTGCTCCAATAAATATACTGTCCACCTTTATTTTGATGCTCATAAAAATCGGTACTACCAGCACCACTACCTAAAGGGTTAATTTGATTTTTAAGTACCTTTTTATCCTTTTCAATAAAAGCATTCAATGTTTCTCTGCTAGTAAAGCCATAAGCTAACCAATCTCCATTTTCATTTTGCTTAGGTAGTACCATAGTAATTTGGATGTCTTTTTTTGATTGATCGCTTAATTTTGTAAATGAATTAACATTCTTTTCATCAACTTTTAAATAGTCAAATGATTTAATTGTATTATCTTTTTCTGCAGCACTTACTACTCCTAATCCTCCAGTTAATGCAAAACCTGCTACTAATGTCCCTGCTACTAATTTCTTCAACATATAACCATCCCTTTTTGTTTAGATTTTTGTACAGGTAAAACTTGTACATGTAAAATGTATTCCAATTTCACATTTTTGTAAATATTCTGAAGTTTTAGAAAAAATAGGCGGAATATTTACAGTTTTGCATTTATTCTTTAGAAAAAATAGCTATTGGAATGATATAATAAATAGATATATTGCTTTTGTTGGATGTTAAAATGTTTTAGGAGAGATATCATTGAAATATTTTACAAGAGATTGGTATAAAGAAATGCAACTTTCAGGATTTGTACATTTCATAGAATCAATAGAAAAATGTAAAGAAATAGATCCCGATTATTTACAAAGTTTGAAAGATGAAGTAGAAGAAAGGAAAGAAGATTTATTAAATTATCTTCCTGAAACGCTACATTCATACTTTTATAACAACACTATTGATTCAAAATATCCCCCTAATGAATTAAGGAAACTTTTGTTAGAGTGGACAGCAGATTATGAAAAAAAGAATGACACAATTAGATCAATCATACTTAGAATATTTTAATTCCATTAAGAAAAAACTTCCGTCAAACGTTGTTCAATTACATGAATTCTCACTGCATGATAGTGTGATTAAAGTAGTAAAGTGTAAGTCAGAATATACTTTGTCTATCGTATTAGATTGCACTGGTACTTTTAGGGATTTCAATAAACTTCAAGTTTCTTTTACAGGAGTGACCAAATGTTCTATACCTGAAAATTTTGAAGGTGCTTGGTGGCTATACCATGAAATAGAGCTTACTGAAGACGGTTTCGAACTGGGTGTTTTATTTGACTGTCCATTTAGAGAAGTGACGATTTGTGCAACGAATTTATTACTTGAAAAGAAATAATATCATGCCTTTAAATTACAAATGTTTGACATGATGAAAAAATGAAGATATTGTAGATACATGAAGTCTGCAATAGGAGCCGTATTATGAAATATTCTAAAGCTACAAATTACGCTCTTCACACAATGCTTTTTCTGGCAGAGGCTACGCCAAATAAGTTAGTTAGTGTTCATCAGTTAGCGGAAATGCAGAAAGTTTCACCAACATACTTGTCTAAAATACTAACTAAATTGACGAAGGAAGGCATGATTCATTCATCATCAGGACCTAAAGGTGGTTATTCACTTAGCAGTAATTGGGAAGATATCTCTTTTTTAGATATTATACATGCTATTGAAGGAAAAACATCATTGTTTGAATGCTGTTTACATCAGGAACCTGGATGTTTAATTAATGAAGTAATGCTTGCGGCAGAGGAAAAAATGGAAGAAGAGTTACGAAATCAAAAAATCGTAGATCTTGCGAAAAAAATAAATGTGGATTTTTAATCCGCTTTTATTTTTAAATTAATTAAGGATAAAAAGACTCTTTAATATCTATAATTATAGTTAAATGAGTTAAGCTTATTCATGGAGGATGTTTATTTATGAAATGTATTGACTGTGCAGTAATAGGTGCAGGTCCAGCAGGGCTTAATGCAGGTTTAGTTTTAGGGAGAGCTCGTAAACAAATAGCGTTATTTGATAATAAAACGAATAGGAATCGTGTAACGCAAAAGTCTCATGGATTTATTACACATGACGGGATTAAACCAGAAGAGTTTAAGGAATTAGGGTTAAATGATTTGAAGAAGTATCCATCGATTCATTATTATGAAAAAACAGTTTTAACGATAACGAAGCAATCGACTGGTTTATTTGAGATTATGACATTAGATCATAAAAAATATTTGGCGGAAAGAGTTTTATTAGCAACAGGTATACAGGAAGAATTTCCATCCATCCCTAAAGTACGGGAATTCTATGGAAAAAGTTTATTTAGTTGTCCGTATTGTGATGGATGGGAATTAAAAGACCAACCTCTTATTATTATTTCTGAAAACGAAGATTATACGTTGCATATGACAAAATTAGTTTATAACTGGTCTACGGATTTAGTAATCGCAACAAATGGTAATGAGTTAAGTAAGCCTTTCATGGATGAACTGTGTAATAAAAATATAAGAGTTATTACAGAGCCTATTCGTTCACTACAAGGTGAAGAGGGTTATTTAAAGCGAGTAGAGTTTCATTCAGGTTTGCACATTGAAAGAGCCGGTGGATTTATAGTACCTACTTTTTTTAGACCAAATCAATTTTTAGAACAACTTGGTTGTGAACTGCAAAGTAATGAAACTTTTGTAATAGATGATTTTGGTCGTACTTCAGAAAAAAATATTTACGTAGCAGGAGAAACAACGACTCAAGGTCCATCGTCGTTAATTATTGCTGCATCACAGGGAAATAAAGCGGCGATTGCTATTAATAGTGATATTACAGATGAGCGGTTCTAACTAGCATTTAGAAGGAGGAGAAGATGATGAATAACATGTGGGATGATCGATTTAAGTCGGATGAATATTATTATGGGGAAGAACCTAATACGTTTATTCAAGAACAAGCATTTCGTTTAGCAAATTATAATAAAGTAATAGCTTTCGCAGAGGGAGAAGGTAGAAATGCTGTTTTTCTAGCAAGAAAAGGCCACGAAGTGACTGCTATTGACTACTCTGAGAGTGGATTAGAAAAAACAAAAAAGTTAGCCGAGAAGTATGACGTAAACGTGCATACAAAAAAGGTAGATTTATTAACTGATAGTTTGCCAGATAATGAATTCGATGCGGCAATTATGGTATTTGGACATTTTCATGCTGACAATCAAAAAATGGTATTGAATAAAATGATTTATACGATTAGGCCTGGTGGATTAATAATGTTTGAAGTTTATTCGAAAAAACAATTAAATTATGGTACTGGTGGGCCAAAAGATATTGATATGCTGTATGATCCAATTGATATTCTTACTTGGTGTGAAGGGCATGAGGTTATTCATTTCTTTAATGGAGAACAAGAGCGAATTGAAGGGAAAGGAC
This sequence comes from Bacillus sp. AR13-1, assembly GCF_008042285.1. Lineage (NCBI taxonomy): Bacteria > Bacillati > Bacillota > Bacilli > Caryophanales > Bacillaceae > Bacillus > Bacillus sp. AR13-1. Next base: position 25,624 of record NZ_QNUA01000058.1, on the reverse strand, counting down.
ATACTGGCTTAGCTCATGTTATTCAAGTTGTTATTAGAAAATCAATATAAATGTTATTGGAAGTTGAATACTTGAATGTAAAAAGACCAGTCATTTAAGACTGGTCTTTTTATTTAGATACTAGATTATCAAGCTTCCAATATGTATTTGTTAATGGAGCAACTTTACTATCAATATACAAATACATGTTATTTAAGTCTTTAGGAGAAGTTTTCATTTCAAATACAACGTCAGTAGTTAAAGAGAATTCGTGTGGAACATTTTTATAGTGCTCGTCACCTATCGGATGAGCTTCACCTTCATATTTCTGACCAGTTTTTTCATCTTGTATGAAATATTTTATTTCCGAAAGATCAATAGTTTGTCCATCGTCTCGAACATTATTAATCATAACACGAGTTGTTAGGCGCCACTCTTTGTCTATTTTTTCAAATTTTGCATTTTCAACTGTTGCTCTATAGTATTCATTTTTAACAATTTCCCCATAATGCATTGCGTTTTTTTCAAAAGTGCTTTTTTCTTTTTTGGGTGTAGAATTACCGTTACATCCTGCCATGATTCCTGTAAATATTAATGCTGTACAAGTTACTTTAATTATAGATTTCATAGTAATCCCTTTCTGTATTAAAAAGTAAAACATAGGAATAATTTTACATCAATAGGAAGGTAAATGGAAGTATGTTTGTGGAATATGCAAATATACATTTATTTCGTTTTCAAGTTAATCGGATAGAAATAGGGAGAAAAACTGTATAAAGCTGAATAAATAAGAATTGAAAATATTGTAATACAGAAAAAGCATGCATATAATTAAAATAAAGATTAAATTTCTGAATCTTCAATAATGGTGGTGATAACATGTTCACTGAAGAGCGTAGAGAGAAAATTTTAGAGTTACTTAAGAGAGATGGAAGAGTAATCGCAAAGGATCTTGCGGAAAGTTTTGATATGTCTATTGATTCTATAAGAAGAGATTTGTCTATTATGGAGAAGGATGGTTTATTAAAAAGAACGCACGGAGGTGCAGTTGAACTTACGCGAGTGAGAAACTTAGCTGCCGAACCATCGAAACGTTATCGTGATAGTTCAATAGATGAAGATGCGATTGCGAAAGTTGCTGTATCCTACATACAAGAAGGAGGTTCCGTTTTTATTGGAGGGGCTTCCATTCATTATGCCATGTTAAAGTATTTACCTGAAACATCATTTACAGTTATTACGAATGCTTTAGAAATTGCTAGTAAGTTACAGGAATATAAGAACATTGATACGTACTTAATTGGTGGAAAAGTGAAACCATCAGGAAATATGACAGATACACTTGCCTCTGAATTGATAAGTAGATTCTCTATTGATCTTTATTTCTCTACAGGTGGCGGTATTTCATTGAATGGTATAAGTACTGCGACACCGGAAGTTGCTTATTTTGGAAAAACAGTAAGTAAAATTGCTAGAAGAAATATTTGTTTAGCTCCTCATACTAAACTTGGAATAGACTGCTTTATAAAAGGAGAGTCACTGATAGAAATTGACCTTATAATAACAGATGAAGGGGCTAGTAAAGAAACGATTCAACAATTTGAGAAACAAGGTAAAGAAATTGTAATAGCGTCAATAGACCTCATTTAAAAGGAGTTTGAAATGATTATAAAAGGACAAGAGTTTCATACGAATGGATTAACTTATACAGTTCGTTCTGCAGTTCAAACGGATGCTGAGCAGTTATCGGAAATTAGAGTTCAGATCGATGGAGAAACTGAGAATATGGATAGAGAAGCTGGAGAGGGATTTATAGATAAGATAGGGTTTCAAAAAATAATAAAAACAGATAGTGAAGAGATGAAGAATCTCTTTTTAGTTGCAGAAGTGCACAATCAAATCGTTGGATTTTCAAGATGCGAAGGATCAAAGTTGAAGAGATTAGCCCATAAAGTAGAATTTGGTGTTTGTATTTTAAGAGAGTTTTGGGGATATGGAATGGGTAAGAGTCTATTGCAACAATCTATTCAGTGGGCTGATGAAAATGAAGTGAAAAAGATATCATTGCAAGTGTTAGAGAAAAATGAAAAAGCCATCCAACTTTATAAAAAATTAGGTTTGGAGGTAGAAGGTATTCTAAAAAATGATAAAAAACTGTCGGATGGTAAGTATTATAATACGGTAGTAATGGGAAGGTTTACTGATACTTTTCATAAAAGAGGTGAAGAAGTATGTTTTACAGAAGGAAATACTATGTAGTAAAAAATGAATTCATAGAAATATTTAATGATCATTTCAATGATACTAATTTACCTAATCAAATAAAATATGGTTCTCGTTTAATAGGACGCTGGATGAAAGATAATAATGATGGTACGACTGAAGTATTTGCAATATGGGAATATGATAGTTATGAACAGTATAAAGAAATTGAATCAAAAATTAGAAGCGACAAGATACATGTTAAAAGAATACATGATTGGTATGAAAAACATGGCGGGAAAGAATATGTTTTACAGGAGTACATATTAGAGTTAAAAAATGAAGAGTTAGTATGTACTGTAAAGTGATAGAGAGGTGAGGAATAATGGGAATTAAAACAAAATTATATTTTAGTTTAGCATCCACCATTTTATTTGCAATAGCGGTGATAGTTTTCTTTATAAACGGCAATCCACAAAAGTGGTTTTGGTTAAGTATTTTCTTTGCGTCCATTATACAAAATATAGTTCTACTAAAAAAGAATAAAGAAGGTCATTAAGATATTCAAATTATTAACATATTTGTGTCATCTTTCTAGTTGTATTGAAAACGCTTTTATTCAGTTTTATAATAAAAGTATGTTTTATAAATCTCCAAAACAATTAATAGGGGAGATGATACAATGTTAGCTTCACCGTTTTACTTACATACATGGAAAAAGTTTGTTGATGAAGGAGTCCTTGATTCGAACCGTATAAACGAAAGAATTTCAGAGTCATGGCATCGATGTAAACAAGTAAATGTGAATCCTCATATGAATAAAGGTCAGAAAATTTGGTCTTCTGATATTTTTCAGGATCAAAAGAAAAAGAGTGAAATCTTCCTTGATATAGCAATACCTCAAATACAAAATATGAGAAAAACCATTGATGAACTGCAAATGATGGCATTATTAATTGATCCAGATGGTTATGTTCTATCATTAAGTGGAAATCAGCAAACGTTGAAACGAGCGAAACATATTAATTTTATTGAAGGTGTGAAATGGACGGAAGCAGCTGTTGGTACAAATGCGATAGGAACAGCGTTACAGATTGAAGAGGCTATTATGATAAGTGGTACAGAGCATTATTCTGTCGCATCTCATAGCTGGAGCTGTGCGGCCTCTCCGATTCATAATGATGATGGGAAATTAATTGGTGTTCTAGATTTCTCCTGTCCAATTGAGTTTTCACATCCATATATGCTCGGAATGGTAACTTCGATCGCGCATGCGATTGAACGTGAATGTAGTATTCGAGTACATCAAAATGAACTGCATTTAATCCATCGTTTTTTAGATGTAATTGACAGTGATGAACAAGTTGTTATTTGTAACCATCGTGATGTTATCGTTTCTGCGAGCAAGAGGGTTCGTGAACGAGTATGTAATTGGTCACGAATGAAACTTGAAGATTTAATGCACAATGGATTGAAACCTAAATTAGAGGTACCGGTATATAGTAATGATAGAATGATTGGGAAATGTATTTACTTAAAGGAAAATAAACAAGAAAATTTATTTTCTACTTACCCGTTTATAAACGGAATTACTTTCCCTGGAGTTATTGGGACAAGTAGCGTATTTCAACATACTTTAGAAGAAATTAAGCTTGTTTCACCAACTGACGCTAGTGTATATGTTTGTGGAGAAACAGGTGTAGGGAAAGAATATGTAGCGAGAGCGATTCATGAAAATAGTCCAAGAAAAAATGGTCCTTTTATAGCTGTTAACTGCGGTTCATTACCGAAAGAATTAATGGAAAGTGAATTATTCGGTTATGCTGAAGGTGCGTTTACAGGTGCGCGGCGCCAAGGATATAAAGGGAAATTCGGACAAGCAGATGGAGGAACAATATTTTTAGATGAAATTGGTGAAGTACCGCCAGAGATGCAAGTGGCATTATTGCGTGTTTTGCAAGAACGAACAGTAACCTCAATTGGTAGTTCAAAAGAGGTACCAGTAAATATTCGTATTATTACTGCGACACATAAAGATTTACTACGATTAGTAGAAGAAGGGAAATTCCGTCAAGATTTATATTATCGTTTACATGTTTATCCGCTATATGTTCCGTCCTTAATAGAAAGAAAAGAGGATATTCCGTACTTCATACAACATTTTTGTGAACGAAAGGATTGGAATGTTGTATTTCCAAAGAGTATTTGTAATCAATTTTCACAGCATACATGGCCCGGAAATATTCGAGAATTATTAAATGTATTAGAACGCATATACATTTTGTCGCAAGGACGGGAAATATGCGAAAAACAAATCTCTTTTTTATTACAAACAATGATTGGAAATCAACATCAACTTGAAATGCAAGCAGAAAATAAAACGGAGCATACATTAAATTTCCGTGAAAAAATACAGCGTGATAGCATGATTGAAGCGCTAGAAAAGACGAACGGAAATGTTTCATTAGCTGCAAAACTATTAGATGTGCCACGCAGTACATTTTATAAACGTATGCAAAAATTTAGGCTATAAAAGTAGATTTTTGTAATCTACTTTTTCTTTATGGGCTCACGTTCTGTCGGAATGTGCGCTTGCCAGGGAAATAATAGAATAATTAGAAAGAAGATTTCCTGAAGGGGGTTAGCATGTGAAGTATATTGAAATTGGAATCGGGAATAGGTGGTTCATTCGAACGGAAACCGAAAATAAAGATGGAACTGAATTCGAGGAACGAGGAATTATTAAACCAATTTATTTTGAGTCTTTATATGTACGGATTTGGTTTCGGAAAACGTGTTTTATTTTTGATACGAAAGAGGGCTTTAAGAAAGTAAGAAAAAGTAGAGCTGAGTATAAGTTTATTGTTGGAATGGTGAGTAGGTTAAAACAATAGAATCAAATAGGGGGTGTTTTTATGATTAGAATTATCACATTCATACTCGCTTTTATTATAATGGGCTATTCTATTTACAGTTGGAATGATGATTCGAAGCAAAGTATGCTCATTTTACAATTACTTTTAGGTTTTATGCTTGCCGGTATGGGGATACACAACGTTAAGAAGGATGAAAAAGAGAATAAGAATATGGGGCTTTTGCTATTACTTACATCACTTTTTTGTATTATTGTATCGTTAATAAAATATTTTAAATAAACCGTTACTAAGCATATTGAGTAACGGTTTTTTGAGGTTATAATGTGCTATTTATATAACCCCGTCGTATACATTACCGTTAAAGTATGTACAATTTCTTCTAATTCTAGTTCTTTATCATTTTGCACGATTGTCCAAAGAAACGTTTCATTCATAGAGAACCAGCCGCATGCGACAATCTCTTTATTTAACTCAGTTCGTACTAATTCATTTTCCTGGGAATGGGTGATGTCTTGTATAATCCGTGTTACAAAGCGTTCGCGAATCTCATCCCATTTTTGACGTATTTCTTTTGAGGTTCTTATTGCTTCTTCAACAACTTGTAATATAGCTCTTTCTTCTTGTGCTAACTGTAAAAAAGCGCGCACTTGATTCTGAATCATATCTAGTGCTTCGGCCTTTGTTTGAGGGGAAAAAGAGCGATCAGCAATATCATAAAAGCGATTCATAACATCTTCCATCAAAACGACGAGGAGAGCATCTTTGTTTTTAAAATATACATATGCTGTTCCATAACCAGTTTCTGCATGTTTAATAATTTGCGTGATTGTAGTTTTTTGAAATCCGTTTTTTATAAACATAGTATAACCGGAATGTAATAGTTTCTTTTTTGTTTCTAAGGAGCGGTGTTTTCTTGTTGAAAGAGTAGAATTTTTCAAGGAATCACCTCTTTATACTGAAATATCTGAAAATATAATTGTATTGTAAAAGAAGTTCGTATATAAAGTCAACTGACATAATATCATTGACGTTATATCAATTTAAGTGATATATTTCAATTAGTTAGAATAAAAAGAAAATTAAAAGAAGGTGACACCATGTATAAAGAACCATTTCAACCAACTTATGAGTATGCGCTTGAATGTGATAAACATGATGAACTGAAAGATTTTCAATCTGAATTTTATAAAAAAGAAGGAACAATATATTTAGATGGTAACTCTTTAGGGTTGCTTTCAAAAAGAGCAGAGAAATCGTTACTTACCTTGCTAGATTCATGGAAAGAGTTTGGGATTGATGGATGGACTGAAGGTGAGCATCCATGGTTTTTCCTTTCGGAGAAATTGGGTGAATTGACAGCACCTCTTATTGGATCTTTACCGGAAGAAACGATTGTAACCGGTTCCACGACTGCGAATATACATCAAGTTATTGCGACGTTTTATGAGCCGAAAGGAATACGAACAAAAATTCTTGCGGATGAATTAACTTTTCCGTCAGATATTTATGCACTTCAGAGTCAAATTCGTTTAAAAGGCTTAGATCCAGATGAACATTTAGTACGAGTGAAAAGCCGAGATGGAAGAACACTTTCTGAAGATGATATTATTCATGCGATGACCGATGATATCGCTTTAATATTATTGCCTTCTGTACTATATAGAAGTGGACAAATTCTTGATATGAAGCGATTAACAGCTGAAGCTCATAAACGTGGTATTCATATCGGTTTTGATTTATGTCATTCAATCGGCTCCATTCCGCATCATTTTAAAGAGTGGGATGTAGATTTCGCTGTATGGTGTAATTATAAATATTTAAATGCAGGTCCTGGTGGTGTTGCAGGCCTTTATGTAAATAATAAACACTTTAATAGACTCCCAGGATTATCTGGTTGGTTTAGTTCTAGAAAAGATAAGCAATTTGATATGGAGCATTCATTAACTGCGGCTGACCATGCTGGAGCTTATCAAATAGGGACACCTCACGTATTAAGTACTGCACCATTAATCGGTTCTCTTGAAATTTTTAAAGAAGCTGGTATTGAAAAGTTACGTGAAAAATCATTACATATTACGAGATATATGCTTGATTTAATTGAACATGAATTAAAAGGCTTTGAATTTACAATTGGAAATCCATTAGAGGATGAAAAACGAGGCGGGCATATTTATTTAGAACATGCTGAGGCGGCGCGTATTTGTAAAGCGTTAAAAGCAAATGGGGTTATTCCAGACTTTAGAGCTCCAAATGGAGTTAGACTTGCGCCTGTTGCTTTATACAATACGTATAAGGAAGTATGGAACTCTGTACAAATTTTAAAGAAAATTATGAAAAATGAAGAATATAAAAACTTTGAAAATAAGCGAGAGGTTGTGGCGTAAGCATGAAAACATCGCAGTGGATTGATATTTCACAACCGCTAAATAATGATATCGCGACATGGCCAGGGGATACACCGTTCTCGTATGAAGTTTCATGGTCAAAAGAAAACAGTGGTTCAGTAAATGTCGGAAAGTTAACGATGAGTATCCATACAGGTACTCATATTGATGCACCTTTTCATTTTGATAATGACGGTAAGAAGGTGTTGGATTTAGATATTCAAGTTTATGTTGGCCCAGCGCGAATCATTGACGTTTCTAATCTTGAAAGCATCGGGAAAAAGGAATTAGAAAACTTTCATTTAGAAGGTGTAGAACGATTGTTATTACGTACATCTTCACATGGTAAAGCAAATGAATTCCCAGATGTAATCCCGCATTTACGCGCAGATATTGCAGCCTTTCTTTCTGAAAAGGGAATTCGTTTAATCGGAGTGGACGTACCATCTGTTGATCCTTTAGATGATAAAGAACTAGCAGCACATCATCAATTATTTAAACATGGAATTCACATTTTAGAAAATGTCGTACTCGATCACGTAGTAGACGGCGATTACGAACTTATTGCATTACCACTTGCATTAACAGATGCGGATGGGAGTCCAGTTCGAGCTGTTATTAGACCAATATAAGTAGAAATGAACACAAAGGGGCGTTTGGCTAATATGAAAGAAAATGAAAAGGTAATTATGGAAAAAGGGATTCATACGGATTTTAAGGAGAATATGACGTATGGAGAGTATTTACAGCTAGATAGCTTATTATCTAGTCAACAAAGATTATCAGATCATCATGATGAAATGTTATTTATCGTTATCCACCAAGCGAGTGAGCTTTGGATGAAACTAATTTTACATGAATTGAATGCTGCAATTGAATCTATTAAACAAGATAAATTACCACCAGCTTTTAAAATGTTAGCACGTGTATCAAAAATTCAGTCGCAAATTATTCAATCTTGGGATATTCTTGCGACATTAACACCATCAGAATATATTGAGTTTCGTGATTCACTTGGTCAGGCTTCAGGTTTTCAATCGTATCAATATCGAATGATTGAATATGCACTTGGTTATAAAACACCACATGCATTAAAGATTTATGAAAAGGACCCAGAATTACATGCTCGTCTTCATAAAGCACTTCATACACCAAGTTTGTATGATGTGGCGATACAAGCGCTTGTTAAAGAAGGATTCCCAATTCATAAAGATGTGTTAAATCGTGATATTACGCAGCCTTACGAAGAGGATGCAACTGTAGAAGCGGCTTGGATAGAAGTATATGCGGACGTGCAGAAATATTGGGATTTATATCAGCTTGCAGAGAAATTAATCGATATTGAAGACTGGCTACAACAATGGCGTTTCCGTCATATGAAAACGGTAGAACGAATTATTGGTCATAAAATGGGAACAGGTGGCTCTTCTGGCGTATCTTATTTAAAGCGAGTGCTTGATCAATGCTTCTTCCCAGAGCTTTGGAACGTTCGAACGAAATTATAAAAATAAACTTGTCAGCTATTAAATGCTGGCAAGTTTATTTTTTGTTTTAATAACAAATATGATTTAATAGAGAGAACGAAATGAATAACAAATATTACATAACCATTTAGATGGAGGAAGATTTCTTGAATTTCGAGCAATTACAAAATAAATTTGAAAAGAAAAAGGTTAATACATTTCTTGTTTATCAAAAGGGGGAATTAACGACTGAGTACTATAAAACGATAGACTGTGCAAATGACTTATTTAAAATTAATTCGATTACAAAAAGTATCGTATCTATATTAATTGGTATCGCAATTGATAAAGGATTTATAAATAATATACATACACCAATCACAACATGGATTCCCAATGTGCCGGAGGAAAAGAAGGAATTAACGCTGTATCATTTATTAACGATGACAACAGGAGAAAATTGGAAAGAGTTCGGAAATGGGGTTGTTTTCCCGAATGATTTTGTGGAATCAGACAATTGGGTGCAATACATTTTAGAAAAGCCGTTCATTGAAGAAATAGGTACGAAAATGAATTATAATTCAGGTTCTTCTCATTTACTTAGTTACATCATTCAAGAAGCAACTGGAATGTCGACGGAGCAGTTCGCGAAAAAGTATTTATTTGAGCCGTTAAACATTACGGAGTATGAGTGGCAACAAGACCCGCAAGGTATATATGTTGGCGGATTCGGTATGAAAATGAAATCTATAGATTTATTAAAGTTAGGAAAAGTATGTTTGAACAATGGATATTGGAAGGGAAATGATATTGTATCATCGAAATGGTTAGAAGAATCAGGTGAGGCTCTATTTGAAACGTATGAACATGTCGGAGCATATGGATATCACTGGTGGGTATTAAATAATGAAAGATTTCACATACCGTATTGTATGTATTTTGCTATGGGATACGGAGGGCAATACATTATTATCATTCCGCAGTTAGAGCTCGTAGCTGTAATTAGTAGCCACATGCCAAAACGTGGCCTCGTACCATTAAAGTTATTTATAGAGCATATAAAAGAGAATTCCAATCATAAATAAGTAGAGAAATGAGGTGTTTTATGAGAAGTGCAAAAATGATAGCGATTTATAGACTGTTATTAAGTCTTCTAGCGTTTAGTGCACTTATTACTCAATTTGTTACAAGGGCACAAGTGAAACCGTTCAATCCAGTTAACTTTTTTAGTTTCTTCACAATTGAAAGTAATATTTTAGTTGCGGTAATTCTACTATTTAGTAGTTTGGGGACAGCCCTATTTGGACGTTCCGAGCAATTTGGAGTTCTTCGCGGTGCAGCTACAGTATACATACTGACAACAGGACTTATTTATTTTTTGTTATTAAGGGGATTAGAAGAGTCACTTCAAACAGCGATACCATGGGTAAATACTGTACTTCATTACATCATGCCATTAGCGATGATTTTAGATTGGGTTATAAATCCACCTACGAAGACCATTACATGGAAACAGGCTGCGAGTTGGCTTGTTTTCCCGCTTTTATATGTTGTCTATAGCTTAATACGCGGGCCATTCGTGAATTGGTACCCATATCCGTTTTTAGATCCGAGAATAGGTGGATATGGGAGAGTATTTTTATATAGTATAGGGATATCTGTTGTTATTGGAGCTATTTGCGGATTAGTAAAAATGTTAGGTAATCGATCTTTGCATATAAAAAATAATCCTCCTTATTAAGGAAGAAGTACATAAAGAAACCTCTGTCTGTATGTAAAGACGGAGGTTTTTTTGTTTTACCGACTTGTCTTCTGAAAGGACATCTTTAAAAATTCCTCTGTTTTCGTATCAAACTCTACATCCACAAAAACACCATACTCTTTTCCACCCTCACGTAGCCATAATTTAAACTTTTCAACTGTTATTTGAACAGTTTTTGGTTGTCTACCTATATGAAGGTAATCGATAATCTCAGCTTTCGGATATTGTTCTTTCGTTTTTTCAACGGCTAGTTTACCCCATTTTGCATATGGCGGCTGTGCGTGAACAATAGATGGGTCGGTATATATATTTGAACATGTTGTTATTAAAAAAAATATAAATGCTGTACGTACGAAGAATCGCTTCATAATAAGCTCCTTTTATTCTTTTTGTATATTGTTTACATATTTCTTCAAGCATATAAGTTTGGATTTTTTTGTCTTCTTTACATAAAAGCGAGGGTTTTACAAAACATAACCATGAAATCATTTCCGTAATTAAGGAGGGAAATACATGCGTCAAAAAGCTGTTTTTAAAATAGCGATTTTGCTTGTCTTTATCGGGCTATCTTTAATGGTAAGTAGTATACAGACCAAAAATGTGGAAGCCTTTTCTAATCAAGTGATTCAAAGAGGGGCATCTGGAGAAGATGTCATTGAACTGCAAACTCGTTTGAAATATAACGGATTTTATACGGGGAAAGTTGATGGTGTTTTCGGATGGGGTACATATTGGGCACTTCGAAACTTTCAGCAAAAATTCGGATTGCCAGTTGATGGTTTAGCGGGTGCTAAAACGAAGCAAATGCTTGTAAAGGCAACGAAGTATGATAAGTCGACCGCTAATAAAGATACTACAACTAATAAAGGGAACAGTGGTGGAGGTAAACAGGAAAATAAGCCGCCAAAAAGTACAGGGACAAATGTTCCAAACGGTTATTCTCAAAATGACATTCAGTTAATGGCAAACGCTGTATACGGAGAATCCCGTGGTGAGCCGTATTTAGGACAAGTTGCAGTAGCTGCGGTTATTTTAAACCGTGTCACAAGTGCATCATTTCCAAATACTGTTTCAGGAGTAATCTTTGAGCCGAGAGCATTTACAGCAGTAGCAGATGGACAAATATATTTAACGCCAAATGAAAATGCGAAAAAAGCCGTATTAGATGCGATCAACGGATGGGACCCAACTGGGAATGCATTATATTATTTCAACCCAGATACTGCGACAAGTAAATGGATTTGGACTCGTCCACAAATTAAAAAAATTGGTAAGCATATTTTCTGTAAATAGAGCGGAGGTGGAAACATGTTACGAGGTATTATCATCGTATTGTTAACAGTAGGTGTAGTCGGAACAGGGTATTGGGGCTATAAAGAGCATCAAGAGAAAAATGCAGTATTAATTCGAGCGGAAAATAGTTATCAGCGTGCGTTTCATGATTTAGCATATGAAGTTGATTTATTACACGATAAAATTGGAACAACACTGGCGATGAATTCACGTTCCTCATTATCGCCAGCTTTAGTAGATGTATGGCGTTTAACATCAGAGGCTCGTTCTGATGTAGGACAATTACCTTTAACATTAATGCCATTTAATAAAACGGAAGAGTTCCTTGCGAATATCGGTGATTTTAGTTATCGTGCAGCGGTTCGTGATTTAGAAAAAGAACCGTTAAATGATCAAGAATATAAAACGTTACAAGGTTTATATTCAAATGCAGCAAATATACAAGATGAACTGAGAAAAGTGCAGCATCTTGTATTGAAAAATAATCTTCGCTGGATGGATGTAGAAATGGCTCTTGCGTCAAACCAAGATCCAGCAGAAAACACAATTATCGATGGATTAAAGACGGTAGAAAAGAATGTAACATCATACTCGTCCACAAACTTTGGACCGACTTTTACAAGTGCACAAAAGAATAAAAAAGGCGGATTTGAAGCAAAAGGAAAGGCGATTTCGAAAGCGGAAGCGGAAAAAATCGCGAAATCATTTTTAAACTTAAAAGGGAATGAAAAAGTAGAAGTTGAGAAAAGTGGAAAAGGTGCAAAAGAATCATTCTACAGTGTGAAAATTCAAGATCCAGCAACGAACAATGAGTATTATATGGATATTACCGGAAAAGGTGGATATCCAATTTGGGTAATGAACAACCGAGAAATTAAAGAGCAAAAAATCAGTTTAAATGATGCAGGAAGTAAAGGATTAACATTTTTAAAGGATCACAAGTTTACAAATATGGAGCTGTTTGATAGTTCTCAATATGATAATATCGGTGTGTTTACGTACGTTGTAAATGAAAATGGAGTGCGTATTTATCCAGAAGCAATCCAAATGAAAATTGCCTTAGATGATGGGTCGATTGTTGGTTTTTCCGCAAAGGAATATTTAGCATCACATCAAAAACGAACGATTCCGAGTGCGAAGCTAACCGCTGCTGAGGCGAGAAAGAAAATTAACCCCGATGTAAAAGTTATGGAAGAACGTAAAGCTGTAGTAGTAAATGACTTGCATAATGAAGTACTTTGTTATGAATATATTGGTACTTTAGGGAAAGATACGTACCAAATTTTCATTAACGCAAATAGCGGTGCAGAAGAAAAAGTGAAGAAGATGCAAGCTGTTGAGAAAATTTATGATTAAACATCAATGATAAAGTGGTGAAAATAATGAAAATCATTATATATATGTTAATGCTTTGTTTCGTTATTACTGGATGTAGCATTGGAAAAAAAGACAATCCTAATGAAAAGCCAGAACAAAAAAATGTCTCGATGAAAAATGTTACGTATACAAATAAATCAAATAAGCCAAATGAAAAAGCAGCTGATCATCTGGCATCTTTAGCTGCAAGTATACCTGGTGTAAACGATGCGACAGCAGTAGTAGTTGGGAAGTATGCTGTTGTAGGTATTGATGTGAAAGCGAAACTTGATCGAACTCGCGTTGAGTCAATTAAGTATTCTGTTGCAGAGAGTTTGAAGAATGACCCAAACGGTGCAAATGCAGTCGTTGTAGCAGATGTTGATACGTATGAAAGACTAAAACAAATAGGCAAGCAAATTAAAAAAGGTAAAACTGGTGAAGGCATACTTGATGAATTAGCAGCAATTGTTGGCCGAGTAATGCCGCAAGTTCCAAATGATATGATTGAAAATAGAGAAACGAATCCGATTAAAGATAATGATAAACAATTACCAAAAGATGAAGAACAAGAACTACGAAAAGAACAAGAAGATCAGTCAAATAACCATTTGAAAAAATAGTGAAAACCCCGTACTAAATTGTACGGGGTTTTTCTTCAAGATTAAATATTCAGTTTATTTTTAAGGGAATATATGGTTTAATAATGAGGGGAGGGACAGCCGTTATGATGAAAAAAAGCGCACTCATATTAGGTAGTTTATGCATAGGTTTTAGTATGACAGCGTGTGACCAGAAGAAAGAAGTGAAGAAGAAAACAGCTATGTCTTCTACTATAACGGAAAATAAAAAGCAAGAGACCATTAATATAAATCATTTCTCAAATATTAATGAAGGAATGACTTATTTAGAAGTGAAAGATTTAATCGGTTTTGAAGGGGATTTACTCATAGAAGAAGGGGAAGAACATTCTACACGAATTAAGCAAATTTTTGCTTGGAAAGGAAACGATCCAAAATCATTTGCTAAAATAACATTTTTGGATGGAAAAGTGCATTCTAAAACACAGCAAGGTTTAAGTTAATAACTTGAAGGAATGGGAGAGTTAAGCATGAACATACATACAGGAGAAATACAATTAGTGCCGTATAAGGAGCAATATAAAGAGATAATACAATCATTTACTTTACCAAGTGAACAAGTTCAATTTACGGCGAATCCAGGTGAATTACTGGAGAAAGCGAAAAATGATCGAACGAAAAATGTAGTTGTTATTTTAGACTATAACGGAGTACCTGTCGGTGTATTTATATTACAAACAGGTGATAGGGTACAGGAGTTTACAGAAAATAAGGATGCCATACTTTTAACTTCTTTTTCCATTAATCACAATAAACAAAATAAGGGATATGCTAAAAAATCATTGGCGTTATTACAAGAATTTGTAAAATATTATTATCCAGTAAAAAATGAAGTGATTCTTGCTGTAAATGAAAAAAACATTCCGGCACAAAAGTTATATGAGAAAGTTGGATTTCAAGATAAAGGGTTTAGAAGAATGGGACCAATTGGACAACAATTCATATTACATTTACCTATAACGAGATAATGAGATAACAAAGCTTACTCTTGAAAAAAATCATGTAGTAAGTTTTTTAATTTGAGATATTTTCCGTACATGATATGTTAGATGTATTAAAGTAAGTATTCGAGAAGCATGAAGGTGCAAAACAATTCGATTGTTAAGCATTTAAATACGTGAGGGGTAATCATATGACAATTTATATTGCACTACTACGGGGAATTAATGTAGGTGGACATAAAGTAATCAAAATGGCAGATTTGAAAATAATGTTTGAATCAATAGGGTTAAAAAGAGTGAAAACATATATTCAAAGTGGAAATGTAGTGTTTGAGTCAGAAGAAGAGATAAGTTTTTTAAAGGAACGAATTGAATGTGAAATTAAGAACGTTTTTGATTTCAATGTTCCAGTCATGTTACGAGCAAATGATGAATTTATTAATATTATTAAAAAGTGTCCTTACGAGACCCATTCGTTATTAGAAGGAGAAAGTGTACATGTGGCCTTTTTAGCTAATCCACTTTCTGAAGAAGACAGTAAGCGGTTACTTATGTACAAAAGTGACATAGAAGATTGCCATATCGAAGGAAGAGTAGTGTATTTATTTTTCAAAAAAAGCATTCGTAATTCTAAACTAATGAACCAGTTTCAAAAATTACATACGCCAGCTACAGTAAGGAACTGGCGGACTGTGAATAAGCTGAAAGCAATAGCAGAAGGTATTTAAACATAAAAAAGTGGTTTTCTGCATTTAGAAAACCACTTTTTTTATTTATATTGTTTGGCGACAATGAGTTCAACAATAGGGAAAATAAGAAAGGAAGAACAGAGTGCAATAAAGAGTGGAAGGTTTTTTACACCATCCAAATTGGAACCCATAGAAAATCCTTCCGAGCAGAGTAATATAAGGAACATAACACCTACAAGCACAAAATACGCGATTTTAAAGCTTTTATATGTAATTTGTTGTCCCATCTCATCTTGACTTTCTTTCGATACTCCGTTTGGATCTCCCCATGTAATATGATTAATTAAATTACTAAGTATTAAAGAAGAAGCGAAAATAGTCCCACCAAAAATTGAACCTTCAGTTATGTATTTGTATGTGCCATGTACAAGTATAGCGATTAAAGATAAAGTTATGATTACAAAAATAATTTTTTTAGTATTCAATATATAATTGCACCTCCACTTTTGTAAAAAACTCTTTACATCCATAGTATAAAATTGGAAAAGTTTTATGTCAAACATTTTTTACATATGAAGTGAATGTTTATGATATTTTGTTTAAAGGATGAAGAAAAAATTACATTACATTTGAATGTAAAAGAATGGGCTCGCATATATTTGGAAGGGATGTCAGATTAATTTAGGGGGTAGTTATGTCTATTCTTTTAAAAGCTGGTGCAGATGCAGGAAATAATGGTTTGAAGTTAATGGTGAAAGGGCAGGAACCTATTTTTATTCCGAGTATTTATTCCTTATATATAGGTGAGTCTACGGGGTTGTTAGATGAGGGTGAAGTTTCATCGTCAGAATTAGAGAATCACATTGATGTGACCATTAGTTCTCCATCGCTAATGTTAAATAATGTACGATACATCGTTGGAGAAAAAGTGATTCAAGATCAATTAAAAGGTACTGAAGTGGAGAAAAAATCAAATAAATCTACTGATGAGTTAATGGTCATTACAATCCTTTCAGGTTTAGCGATAAGTGCTATGCGTCAAAGCCCTACTTCAAGTCATATTAATATTCGTTATGATTTATCTGTTGCTCTTCCAATGCAACTTATTACACAGGAAATTGCTGCTGAAAATGCGAAACGGTATATGGGTAATCACAAGGTCATATTCCATTATCCAAATGGACGCGATGTTACGATTAATGTTTCTATTGAGTTTTGTAAATGTCTACCTGAAGGCGCTTCTGGGACGTGGGGGATTGTATATGATGAGGAAGGAAATGTTGTGAAACATAAAATAGAATGTGAACAAAATCAAGTTTCAGAAATTGATTTTGTAGATAAAACTTTATTGTCTTTTGATATTGGCGCGGGGACAACGGAAGAAGTTGTTTCATTAGGGGTAAATTTCCGTCCGCAATTAAGTAAAGGATTATCGTACGGTGTAAAAGAAACGTTACTACAAATTATTACGAGATGGAATCGGAAATATCCTACGAAAACAATTGATAGCATTACAGAATTTAACCAAATTTATTTAAATGAAAAGCACCCAAGAAATGCATTGTTAGTTGAGGAATCGCAGCCAGCATTTTTAGGTTTAGCAGCACGTGTCGCAACGGATATTATTAACAAAATTGATGATATGAAAGACGATCCATATGTATTTATTTATGGTGGGGGCGCAGTTATTATTAAAAATAGCTTAAAAATGATTTTGAAACAAAAAGGACGCTTGAAAAATGTGATCTTTGTAGATAACCCGTTATTCACCAATGCTCGTGGGTTATTAGTATATACATGCTCGCCAAAATATAGAGAGCATAAGCAAAAAGAGTTAGGGTTTACAAACTTAACGATAAGTTAGTTGGTGGAAGTATGCGATCTAGGCGATATAAACGTGGTGATCGAGTGAAAATTAACATTAATAAATCAGTATCGCCTGAAATGATTGCTTGGCTTAATAAACAATCTAATCCAACTAATTTCTTTTTCTTTGCGGCCCAGCAATTATTTAAACAAGTAGGAGATATTGATGTATCAAAAACCTTGCCAAGTAGCCATGTTTTTTCTTTATATATAGAACCATCATCTCTATTAAAAGTTGAAATGAATCCATTTAAACACGTACCACTAGAAAATAGTAAATCCACCGAAAATGTAAAAAAAAAATCGTGGGAATCTGTTGACCAGTTAGATTGTCCATTTTTTTAAGCATAGAAAAATATAGGTAGAGCCCATCACTATACATACGAATGCAGTGATGGGTTTTTGATATTGTATCGTAATCTTTATAAAGTGAAACTATAATCAGTGGGGGTTTTGTTCATCCCCCACTGATTATTAGTTGAACCAATCGGGCGTTTACGGGCAGTTTATCTCCCACCTAATTTCTTTGCTTCAGCTGAATTTTGAGGTGGGAGTTTTACTGCCCACAAATAGCGGGATAAATAGAAGGGGCAAAACAATTTGTGCCCCTTCTAATAGTTGTTCTTATCTTATACAGGATATATGTTCTGAAACTGCTTTAATAATTTTATCCCAGTCATCGGGATGAATCTCGTGCCCTGTACCTTCAAGGGATAATAGCTTTGAGTTCGGAATTTCATCAATAAGTGCGAGTCCATGTTCAAGTGGAAGAGCTGTATCGTCCGTACCATGAATTACTAAAGTAGGTACTAGTAACGACTTTAGTATACCTTCATAAGAATCATCACCTGTAAGGAGGGCGTGATTAAACATACTTAATAGATTGTTAGCACGTTCTATTTCTTGCTTTACTTGTTTTAAAGTTCTTGCTTCATCAAATATACGCTTTGATCCACAGAGTAGACGTGATCCTGTAATTAAATATTTCGCTATAACATCTTTATTTGTCCAATCTAAATTTGCACCATTAGCATGATGTGTCAAAATTCTTTCATCCATTGGAGGCAAATCACGAGTATTGTTATCAGATCCAATAACGCTTGTTGCTAGTAATGTTAAGGTCAAAATTCTTTCTGGGTGTTTTACTGCAGCAATTTGAGCAATCATACCTCCTAATGACATGCCAAAAAGGTGTGCCTTGTCAATATGATACGCATCGAGTACTCTGATTGCATCTTCAGCCATATCTGCTACAGTGTAATTGGAAGTCCCAGGCTCATATGTAACAGAACGCCCAACATCACGGTTATCATAGCGAATGACAAACCTTCCTGTGCTAGCTAACCTTTCACAAAATTCTTCATCCCAATAAACCATTGAACACGTAGCTCCCATAATTAATAATATTGCTGGGTTATTAGGATTTCCAAAGCTTTCTGTACATATATCAATACCGTTTACTTTGAAAACTTGTTCACTCATAGCACACTCTCCGTTTCATTTAAAGGTCATTAATAAATAAAGAGAAATATAACTTTGGGTGTTTCTTAGGCGTAAATTAGATTGTATTTAAGTGAAATAAATGTTTTTTGCACTCATGATGCTTAATTAGTAGAGTAGCATAAATATCACCTCCTAACATATTTATTGTCATCCAAGGCGGAAAATTTTGAAAAATAATTGTTTGTTATTACAATAAACAACAAGGAGGAGAGGAAATGAAAGCAATTGTTATTAATCAATATGGTAGTGTTGAAGCATTACAAGAAAGACAAGTTCCTAAACCAGTTGTTAAATGTAATGAAGTATTAATACGTATACACGCAACATCTGTCAATCCTGTTGATTGGAAAATAAGAAAGGGAGACTTACAAGAAAAGTTGCGATTTTCATTTCCAATTACATTAGGATTAGATGTTGCTGGAATAGTTGAAGAAGTTGGAGAAGATGTGAATCATTTTAAAATAGGAGATAAAGTGTTTACGAAACCTGAAAATACAGGGAAAGGTTCTTATTCTGAATACATTACAGTGAAATCAAATTTAGTAGCGCAAATGCCTAATAATCTTAATTTTGAAGAAGCAGCATCTATACCTCTTGCAGGACTTACAGCTTGGCAAAGTCTTGTCGATTATGCACAAATAAAAGAAAATGACCGAGTATTAATTCATGCTGGAGCGGGCGGAGTAGGGAGTTTTGCAATTCAAATCGCAAAATCATTTGGGGCTTTTGTCGCAACAACTGCAAGTAGTAAAAATGAAGAGTTTTTAAAGTCTTTAGGTGCTGACCTTGTTATTGATTATAAAAAAGATAAATTTGAAGAGCTACTATCAGATTATGATATTGTGTTAGATACAATCGGCGGAGAAGTACAAGAAAAAAGTTTTCAAATTATTAAATCTGGTGGTGTTCTAGTTTCTATCGTTCATGAACCACTTCATGAAGTAAAGGGTATAAAATCAGGATTTTTATGGTTAAAACCAAGTGGAAAGCAATTGGACGAATTATCTGTTTTGATTGAGCATGGAAAAATTAAACCTATCATTAGTAAGGTTGTTCCGTTTAATGAAGAAGGAATTAGAGAATCTCATATTTTGAGTGAAAGTCAGCATACTAGAGGAAAAATTGTAATTACGATGGAATGATGTTTACATAAATACACGAGTGGTGACTATAAAAAATAAAAATTGTCACCACTCATATAAACTATAATTTTTGCATGACAAAAGTAATTGCATTCGTATTTAATTGAATGTGTGTACCGTTTCGTACAATATCATACGCTAAATTTTTTATTTCAACTTTTACTTTTTGCCATTCGGTATAAACGCCTTTTAGTGTACGTATCATTTCTTCCGTAGAAAGGTTAATTTCAATTAAAGCATCTAATTCTTGATTCGTTTCCAAGTCAATTTCTTGAATGTTAGAGTTAACTATTAAACAATTGATACCATCACTCTTTGTCCCATTTTTCATAGAGTGAAGCACTTTTTTAAAATCGTCTATTGATCTGACATGTTCTAAACTTGATACTGCAACGATGTAGTCATAAGTATTAGGAGCAATATAGTAGTTTTCAATTGCTGCTTGTTCCGTTTTTATGTATTCAAATACACCATATTCTTTGCTATAAACTTGTAACTTCATTAAAGCCGAATCAAGTAGATCAACACAAGTAACAGTGCCGCCACTATTCATGATTTTTTGTGCAATCGGAATACTGTTTCTACCGACACCAGAGCCAAGGTCAAGTATTTGTAGGTCTTTCTGTCCTTCAAAATAATTCAGCATGCCCATAACTGTTTTAACAGGTTTATACAGCCAAGATCCTGCTTCGAATAATTTGTATTGTTCATAGCAAAGATCGTGATACTTTTTCTCTTCTCGTCTTATGTAATCGATTCTGTTCATAGTATTTCAGCTCCAATAGTTTCATGGCGAAATGAATAGGTTGGACAACCTTTAACATTCATTTGAATTCGAAATATACCACCAGCATGTGGGTACTGTTTTAATTCCGCATCAGTCATTCTTGTTCTGGCTGTTGTGATATATAAATCGGTCAAATTAGGTCCTCCAAATGTACACGACGTTACATATAAAGCAGGAATCGGAATACTTAAAATCTGTTCTCCAGTCAAGGGATTCCATCTAGTAATCTTCGAGCCTCCCCAATGTGCAATCCATAAACAACCTTCTACATCAATTGTCATACCATCGGGTAGACCTTCATTTTCAGGGAAGATGATAACATCTGTTGGATTGCTAATTACACCAGTATGTATATCATAATGAAAACGGACTACTTTTTTTGTAGGTGTATCAATAAAATAAAGGTATGTATCGTCAGGAGACCATGCTATGCCGTTTGATGTATTTACATGTGATACCTTTTTCTCTACTTGGAGATTATTATTTAAAGAATACAAGGAACCGGCGCCACTTATACCATATAAGTCAGTAGTGCCTGCCCAAAAGCGGCCAGCCGGATCGCATTTCCCGTCATTAAAACGATTTTCTATTAAATGTGGTTCAGGATCATAAATATGTGTAAGCTCTTCTGTATTTAGATTAAAAGAATAAAACCCTTTTTCTAGAGCTAAAAGTACTACATCATCTAGATATGGAACGACACAGCCGATTTGCTGATTGAGGGCAATCACTCGGTTTGAATTATTAGCGGGGGTATAAATGCATAGTTTTTTCTCCATAATATCAACCCAGTATAAAAGCTGCTTTTTTTCATTCCAACATGGTCCTTCAGCTAAACTTGCTTTAGCATCTAAAACTAATTCTATATTACTGAACAAGATGTTCACCTCGCTTTATAAGATATTTATATAATTCGATAAGAATAGAGGTAAACCTTTTGTGAGAGATTATTAAGATTTGCAATGTCGAAAACAGACCTTTTCAAGTTATTAAAAAAATGTATAAACACTGTGAGGAAAATGCATATGCTGTTTTATGAGATTGTTTGCTTTTCGTGTAAAAATATATTCCGAGTATACGAAGGAAGTGAAAAATATAAGCGATTTAAAGAGAAACCGAAAGGGACATATTGTTGTGATGAGTGTAGCCACAGAATTCAATTAGAAGCGATAAAATGTTTTTTTAGGTAGTTTTATATTTTTGTTCAGAAAAATTTGACAATATATACGTTATAAATTATCATATGTAAAAACTAATATTCAAAATGGCATTGAAGAGAAGAGTAGTTAAGAAAGAATACGTACAGAGAGCTCTGGTAGCTGAGAAAGAGCGGTATACATCTTAATGAAAAAAGACTTAGAGCTGCGCAAGGAACTAATTCATTTAGGGATGGTGCGACGGGTTCTCCCGTTATAGAGATAGGGTATAAGCATGTTTTGCCGTACCTGAAGAGGTTAATATGGTGACGTATTAACAAACTGAGGTGGTACCGCGAAGCTAATAACTCTCGTCCTCAAGATGAATAATCTTGGGGGTGGGGGTTTTTTTGTTGTATAAAACTGAAAATGTGAAAACAAAAATACAATTGAGGTGAGTGGCATATGCATTGGGCGTATGAAGTAGCACATGAATTAATTAGAAAACATCCAAACAAAGAAACTTTTGTTTGTGCAGCTGGAATTAGTCCATCTGGTTCTGTTCATATTGGGAACTTCCGTGAAATAGTAACGAC
Organism: Bacillus sp. AR13-1; assembly: GCF_008042285.1. Classification (NCBI taxonomy): domain Bacteria; kingdom Bacillati; phylum Bacillota; class Bacilli; order Caryophanales; family Bacillaceae; genus Bacillus; species Bacillus sp. AR13-1. The sequence goes on along the minus strand of NZ_QNUA01000058.1, from coordinate 3,008 downwards.
TTATTTCGTTGTAAGGGCTCTGCAAGATTTAGGGAAAAAGACTCGTTTTATCTTTTCATGGGATGATTATGACAGGCTTAGAAAAGTCCCTAAAAATATTGATCCTTCTTTTGCAAAATATATTGGTATGCCATACTGTAATATTCCAGATCCGTATGGGTGTCATAACTCGTACGCAGAGCATTTTGAAAAAGAGTTTGAGGAATCGCTTCAAGCATTTGGAATTGAAGTAGAATTTATTTATCAACATATTGAATATAGAAGCGGAAGGTATAACGAAAATATATTAGAGTCTTTGTATAAAAGAAAAGAAATATATGATATTTTAATGGGTTTTAAAACAGGAATACACAGAGAAGAAGATAGAGAAAACTTTTATCCCGTTACGTTATATTGTGAGAGCTGCGGGAAAGATACAACAACTATTACACAATTTAATGGAGTATTAAAAACAGTTCGGTATGACTGTGAATGTGGAAATCAAAATAAATTATCCGTATTAAATACAAGTCAAATGAAACTGAATTGGAAAATCGATTGGCCGATGAGATGGATGATAGAGGATGTTATTTTCGAACCGGGCGGAAGAGATCATTCATCGGAAACTGGTAGTTATAATGTATCAAAAGAAATTGCAAGGAAAATATTTAATTGTGAAGCCCCTCAATACGTTGCTTATGATTTCATTGGAATTAAAGGGCATCATGAAAAAATGTCCAGTTCTTCAGGGAATAGTATTACACCTAGCGACTTATTAAAAGTGTATGTACCAGAAGTAATTCTTTTTATGTTTGCAAAATATAAGCCTGATGCAGCTTTTCACATTGGGCTTGATGAAGATGTAATTCGCAATTATACAGAGTATGAGAGATTGAAGGATAGTTATGAAAATAAAACACTCAAAAATGAAGATTTATTTGATGCAATTAAACTTTCTAGACTAGATAGCCTATTTAAAGAATATCCAAAGTTTAATCAAGTAGCAGGAACTTTACCGTTATTAAATTTTGATTCATCTATTTTACAAGATATATTAGAGAAAATAGATAGGAGCTATGCATTACCTGAAATGATAGCGATAAGTAATCGTGCTGAGTATTGGATAAGAAACTTTCAATCTAAAAAATTAATTGCGGTAAATAAAGAGAAAAATACGGAGTTTTATAACACATTGGATGAAAGGCAGAAAAAATGGCTAGTAGAAGTTTGTAAAATACTTCGTTCTAATAACGATCATTCTAAACTAATGGAGCAATTGTATACGATTTGTCATCATGAAAATAAAAAAATAATGAAAGAAAATCAAAAACAATTATTTACCATTATTTATAGGCTTGTTATGAATCAATCAAGTGGTCCACGTATACCGTTATTAATACATGTGATAGGCACCAGAAGATTCATCACATTATTAGATTTCTAAACTACAGTAAAAACAACGCAAGTACTCAAAAAAATAAGTACTTGCGTTGTTTAAGTTTAGTTATCGTGAATACATTTTCGGACATTCATCACCACTAGGTTCATAAAAACAGTGACTTTTAAATTGCCCTGCAAACGGCTGATTATACCATTCGGGTGGACAAGCTCCAACTGGACGAAAATACCAAAGAGCCCATCGTGCTGGCCAGCGCCATTCACCTTGTAAAACTTTTCTTGCGATTTCTTTTTCTGATTCACGGGCACGTTGATAAAAGTAACCGTATTGAACTGCTTCGAATCCGCCAGGGCTTTGATATACTGCATCACGCACAGATCGAAGCTCTTTAAAATCTAAACAATCACAAAACACACGATTTACGACAACGCAGCCTACAAGTTGTTCACCTTGTCGTCCTTCGCCCTCAGCTTCAGCACGGATTAAACGTGCTAGTAAATCAACGTCACTTTCGTTGTATGGAATAAGGGGCATAGTGATACCACCTTTCTTTACCTGTTATAGTAAAGAGTGTATGTTTCAAAATGAGCTAAGTGCATTTTTCTTGAAAATAACTACTAATTTTAAAAAGGAGCTTATACAGATAAAAGCTAACTATTATATAGAAGATAAAAACGAAAAAGGAGAGGTACTATGCACCGTATTCATAAAGAACATATCATTTACGCAATGTCACCAGAAAATAATCCATGTATTGAAGTAGAAATTGGGAGCCGTCTTGTATTTGAAACATATGATTGCTTTGAAAATCAAATTGATTCTGAAGATGTTGTGTTTCAAGAGTTAGATTGGAATCGAATTAATCCAGCGACTGGACCTGTATATATTAAAGGCGCAGAACCTGGCGAGATCTTAGTCGTAATGATTGAAAAAATTAAAATTGCAGGGCAAGGCGTTTTAACGACAGGTGCGAACCTTGGTGTAATGGGTGATAAGTTAAATGAGAATATAGTAAAAATTGTCCCAATACATAATGGCCATGTTTCATTTTCAAAAGAACTGCAAATTCCGATTAATCCAATGATTGGTGTGATTGGTACTGCACCGAAAGAAGAGAGTATTTCATGTGGTACATCGCATGATCACGGCGGGAATATGGATTGTAAAGAGATAAAAGAAGGAACAACGTTATTATTACCTGTAAATGTTCCTGGTGCTCTTTTAGCATTAGGTGATTTACACGCTGCGATGGGTGATGGTGAAATTGGTGTTAGTGGAGTAGAGGTTGCTGGTGAGGTAACTGTAACTGTTCAAGTTATAAAAGAAAAGAAATGGCCACTACCAATGGCGATCCAAAAAGAAAAAATAATGACAATTGCTTCAGAGAAATTGTTAGATAATGCAGCGAATCGTGCTGTACATAATATGGTGACATTTTTACATGAAGAATTAGAAATGTCTAAAGCTGATGCAACTCTTTTATTATCAGCAGCAGGTAATTTAAAAATTTGCCAAGTTGTGGATCCACTAAAAACGGCGCGGATGGAACTAGGAAGGGAATATGTGGAGAAGTTAGGATTTTCTCTAAATGCATTTCATATTAAATAAGAAAAATAGAAAAAGGATACTT
>NZ_QNUA01000057.1:0-55280 GCF_008042285.1 Bacillus sp. AR13-1 | reverse complement strand
CCAGGAACTGGTGGACCTCCGGGGCCTACTGGGCCTACCGGCATAACCGGAGCAACCGGGCCTTCTGGTGGACCTCCGGGGCCTACTGGACCTACCGGAATAACAGGAGCAACCGGACCTTCTGGTGGACCTCCAGGACCTACTGGACCTACCGGACCTACCGGATTTCCAGGAACTGCTGGAGCTACTGGGCCTACCGGACTTACAGTATCTGGGTTATCTCATTATGCTTATGTTTTCAATACATCAGCTCAAGTTGTTGCCTTAGAAGCACCTATTCTTTTTAATTCACATGGTAGAATGACATCTGGTTTTACTCATACGCTGGGAACTTCTCAATTAATGGTTCTTAATGCAGGAGATTATAAAATTTCTTTTTCTGTATCAGGAGTTGAGCCTAATCAATTCACACTTTTTTTAAATGGCGCTCCGGTTACCAACGCAGTTTATGGATCAGGTGCAGGAACTCAACCAAACAACGGCCAAACAATCCTCGCTTTAGCTGCAGGTGATATTATTACCCTTAATAATCATACTTCCGCTGCTGCAGTTACTTTGCAGACTTTGGCAGGTGGAACACAAACAAATATAAATGCTTCGATTGTAATTGAAAAATTAAATTAATTTAATCATTTATTTCTTGAAACTCTGGCAGTAAATAACCTAGAGTGGATTCTTTTTTAACAAGCAGTTAGCTTTTGCTAGCTGCTCTTTTAATTAAAATAACGATTTTATTTGAACCCATTCACCAATTTCATACTTTTACATACTATAAATACTACCTTTCTATATAATGCGCGCTCGTCATTTTCATTATGATTAGGCATAAAGAGTGCTCTCAATCAGCGCTCTTTTTTATTACTTTGAATACATTATTACCAATCCATGGAATACACAGGTTTCTCTGGACCAGTTACCTTGTATTCCTTGTATTCCTTGTATTCCTTGTACACAGAACCCGTTATAACTAGCGGGTTCTGTTTATTTTTATCTATACAATAACTATTTTGTTTAATTTATAAAATACAAGCGCTTGTCCATTTCATTTTGTTCTACCCCTACATTTACTATTAGTAATAAGAACTGAACTTTTCAGAGGTGAAAATATAATGGACGAGTTTTTATCTTCTACTTCAATAAACCCTAATTTAGTTGGACCTACTTTACCACCCGTTCCACCATTCACACTACCGACTGGACCAACTGGACCCTCTGGATCACTATCAGTAGCTTATGGAACTTTTTAGCAAACAGAAATCATTACAGTCCCTTTCGAATCCCCTTTTTCTTTTAATCAGGCTGACCCTATGGTGGGGGAATTTCTCTGTTAAATCCAACCACAATTAATATCACCCAAGCTGGGGATTATCGAATTTCTTTCATTTCCTCGATTAACTTGACTGTAGCCCTTTCATTTCCTTATTCGCCTACCATTTCTATACTATTAAATAACAGTCTGATTCCAAATTTCAAAGCTACTATGCTGAACTTAAGGAAAAAGGACTATCAAATGGTACAATCAGCAATATCCATCGCTCCCTAAGATGCATTTTCAAACATGCTGTAGAATGGGAAATCATACATGATAATATAATGAATAAAGTAAAAAAACCACGTGAAGAGCAAGGTGAGATGAAAACATGGTCGAGCGAAGAATGTAATCGATTCCTCCAGTATCTAAAAGAAAAAAATATTAAGTACCATATGTTCTTCTTACTTGCAATCTATACAGGTATGAGACGTGGAGAATTACTTGCACTAACATGGAAAGATATTGACTTTGATAATAAACGTATCCTGGTTAATAAATCACTTGTAAAAACAGAAAAAGGACTATTTAAAGCTGCTACAAAAACTAAATCTTCAAATAGAAGCGTTAGTATCTCTTCTTTTGTTATAGGGAAGTTACAATCCTACTACTCTTATAAAAAGAAAGAATTTTTCCGCTGGGGTATACACTTGAATGAAGAAGCCTTTATTTTCACCGACAATACGATACATTCACCCTTACATATAGATGCTCCTCATCGCTTTTTGAATGATCACTATAAAAAAGCTGGTGTTCCTCGAATTCGTATACACGACTTACGACATACTCACGCTACACTCATGCTTCAGGCTGGAGAACACCCTAAAATCGTACAAGATCGCTTAGGGCATTCCTCTATTCAAATGACTTTAGACAAGTATAGTCACATCACACAGAACATGCAGCAACAAGCAGCAGAAAACTTCGAGAGTATAATAAAATCTAATGAAAACACCTGATAAAAAATGAAAATACTTAATGTGAGCAAAATGTGAGCATCCAGGAAAATCACCACTTAGAAACCCTGATATAATAAGGTTTTCCATACTATCTCGTTGAATCTTGGGAGAAGAATGAGCAGTTTTAGAATTGTTGATTTTAAAAAACATAAAAACCTCAAAAATGCCAAATCCCTTATGTCACAAAGGATTTGGCATTTTTAAGTTTCTAGAAAAACCCGCTAAATATAAAGAGGAATTAAAAGTCATAAATCCGGTACAATACTGTATCCACGCCCAAGAAACTGTCAAATGAAATAACGTGTCTAACTTTTTGGAGTTTATTGACCTTTTCAAATCCCCTTATATTAATGCTCGCTATTAAGACCTTCTCCTTCTAGGACCTACAATTAATTTGATTGCTGTTCTTTCTTGATTATCGATAGTAACCTCTTGAAACGCTGGAACAAGAACCAAGTCAATGCCACTTGGAGCTACAAAACCTCTTGCAATCGCAATTGCTTTAATCGCTTGATTTAAAGAACCAGCTCCAATCACTTGGATTTCTACTTTGCCACTTGCTCTTAGTACGCCCGCTATTGCACCTGCCACTGAATTCGGACTTGATTTTGAGGATACCTTTAATATATTTTCCATGTAAGTTGCTCCCTCTATTATTTAATCTCTCTTTTCTTACTGTTTGAAATATAACTAACGTATCTTTAACTACTATTCGAAATAAATACAAACAATTCTGTATAATTACATTTATTCGATATTTTTTGCCTTCTTCCTGCACAACTACATAAATAAAAAGCGACGACTAAGTTAAAAACTTAATCATCGCTTTATCCATTTCTCTGTTTCACTAAAATGCTGTCCTTTAAATACTTCTCTTCTTTACTTTGGCGATATACTATCTTAAAGTTTAAATACTTCAACATTTTAAAACCTTGGATAGAGTTATCTGCTAAATATTCATCCTTTTTCTTCTCCAAAATTCATTACATAGAATATTCTAACTCCATTTTTTTGAAAACTATATTTCCTCATTAGAGCACTTTATATTATGCCAGCTTTTTATCCCAAATCTATTACCTTATATATGGACAAGTATACACGCCAATTGCTTTTCGATTGCATAAACTACTATGTGTTATACATTTATTAATAATAGGAGGTAATATATTGGGTTCATACTATCATTCTTCAAGTTCATATAAAAGATCTTCATGCCACTCTTCTTCTAGTTCATATAAAAAATGTTCGTGTCATCAATCTTCCAGTTCGTATAAAAAATGTTCATGCGACCATTCACATAAATCATCTAAGCCTGCTTACGGCACTTTTTGGCAAACTGAGTTTATAACTGTTCCTTTTGGCGGTTCTTTTCCGTTTAATCACGTTGGCCCTTTGGCAGGAGGAGTTTCCTTATTAAATCCGACTACTATACAATTTAGTAAAGCTGGTGATTATAGAATTTCTTTCATTTCAAGTATTAACACTACGTTAAATCCTGTATTTCCCCATATTCCAGTCATCACTATATTTTTAAATAATAATCCACTTGCTAATAGTCAAGGTGATTTCGCTTTTCAAATGAATACTTCATCAAATAACGAATGCCTTCAACTAGTTGGCGAAACTATTGTTACGGTGCCTGCTAATTCAACTCTTCAACTTAGAAATAATAGTGGTTTCAATCATCAAAGTATTGTAACTTGTGATAATGGTATAAATTCAGTTGAATTAACAGTTACAAAACTAAGTTAATACTATTCCCTCACATTCAGATGCTAATTCAGCATCTTTTTTATTGCATAACGTTTTTTTGATTCCTATCGTCCTCTTATAGAACATAAACTCCTATTTCACTTTTCTATTCATCTAATAAACATGAAAAAGTGCCGAAATCCTTCTTCCACAAGAATTCGGCACTTTTTTTATTAAAATCGATTCATTCTTTCCTACTTCTCCACATAAACCGATTTAACTATCGTACGATTATAAGGTTGTCCTTCCTTATTCATTCCTTTCATATCAATTGTAACGTTATATACACCTGGCTGTTCTATATTTTTCAAAGCACCTGTAAATGTAGTTGTATTAATATTTTTCGATTCATTTGATTCAGAAACTAATTTTCCATCTTTATTAATTACTCGTACTGTTACTGAAAGATCGCCTTTCATTTCTGGAGCTACAGGTGATTTTTTGAGTTTATACTCTGCTTTATTTACTTTAACCTTTGCCGGCATTTGAAGGACGAACTGAGCATCTTTTTTGTAATCGGTCACGATTAAATATGCATCTTTCGGCTGCTTCGCCATCATTTTAACTTGCCATTCTCCTGCTTCCATTTTATCAAATTTAAATGTTCTTATAGTGGCTCCTTTAAAGAGAGATTCACCTTCACCAGTAGATACAGCACTATCTTTATTTGTATAAACTTTTCCTTTTGGAGATATTAGTTGTATTTCTACATCTGAAGAAGCTGTTAAAATAGAAACTACCCCTTCTGCTTTTTTATCAACTGCGACAGTTTGTCCTACCCACTCATTTTGTGACAACTCTCCTCCTAAAATAGCTTGATTAGAAGTTGTGTTTAATTGTTCTACCTTATCCTCTGAACTATTACTCGGGGCTAATAAAGCTGGTACTGGCACATTTACTGTCCGTAAATATGGTTCAATTCGTGCGAAAACGGCTGAACCTTTTCGTATATTATCATGATCAAATCGTGAATCTGTAAATAAATGTGTTCCATATGGTAACTTAGCACTCCATTCGTTCACCAATCCATCATTAGAACCGTATGATGACAAATACAACCCGCCCATAGATAGTGCTGAAAAAACAGGTCCCCAGCTTGTCCCAGTAGCCGTATAGTAACGGTTTAATTTAGCTGCAGGATTATTATCTATTGTAGAACGAAACTTTGCCATTTCACCTATTTGCAATGAATATGTCCCATCATCTTTTTGACCTAATATAGAGGCAAGCCATCCTGCCCACCAACTATATGATAAATCCGCTAAATTGGATCCGTAATGTGGAGTGGCAAGAGTAATAACATTTCCAACAAATCGATTCGCTCCATATCCAACTAACGCAGCTTGTGTATCAATACCACCTTTACTGTGAGCTACAATATTTACTTTTTTGCCAAAATGATTATAAATCTCTTCAAGCTTTTGTGCTAACAATTTTCCATTGTCCCATTGGCTAGCTGATCCTTTGCCCGCGGCATCATATAATTGAATAAATACAGTTTGATAGCCTGCTTTCAAAGCATAATCGTACATATCATTCATCTCATGATATACTGTCTTTCCATACCAACTATCCGCATTACCATTTCTTCCTTGTACAAAGAGAATTGGTGTTTTATTCTCATCATAATTAGCAGGTTTCTGACCTAAAAACCATTCTCCAGGAGTAAATACTTCTTGATCTGGAAAGCCAGTCTTAAGTTCTGTTACAACCTCCGCGTGTACATTTGCACTAAAAACCAGCGGACTCATAAAACAAAGTACAATAAATAATGCGATACTCCTTTTCATAATTCCCATTAACATCCCCCTTTTTCTCCTGAAAGAAAACGCTGCCATTCCGTTGAACACCAATTGTTTTAAATCCCATTTAATCAATTACTTTTACGTTACAATATAATAAGAAATTAATAGCCGCATTCCTTTCTTATCAAACGTTATTCTCTCAACATTTCTTCATTCCTTTTTACAATAAGCGTTTTGAATATTTCTCAATAAAACTTTCTCTTTACAAAAAAACTGCGTATAAAAGGTCTCTTTAATAACCTTTTATACGCAGCTTCTTTGTTTAAAACTCGATGATGTACTCATCATCATATTTATCGTATTGCAAACCCGCTCCTATTTTGAATTCTGTAACTTGATCTCTTAGAAATGGTGCATCTTCTATTTTACTAGTTGCTATTTCAATCCCATATTTTTTTGTTAAATGCGCTAATTCTATTAAAAACCATTCTCTTCGTAATACGACTGGAATATCATACGTTCGTCTTTTCATATATACTAGCACCTCTTCTATTTTCATTATTGAAAAGAATATCACTTCTACTTTCGATACACTTTTTAAAACTATCGTTCATCATCAAAGGCCAATGAAACATTATAGTATATGCATGTCCGTTTTAAACGTGCTATGGCAAAAATAATATTAAAAAACTTAAAAAGTCTTATTTAGTTTACATAAAAAAATTATGTAATAGTAAAAGGGGAAGGCTTGTCCCTCATCCTTTTACTATCAAAAGCTAAATTAAGAACATCTTGGTACACCTAAAGCTAAGAATAAACCTGCTACTCCCGCAGTAATCGGTACTTTTAACGTAATAACATCGTCTACTTTCGTTACTAAAAAGAAAGCATTACCTTCTTGTAATATACAAGTTACCAATAATTGAAATTCCATTTAAACCCCCCCTCCTTTTAATCGATATATTATACTTTATGAATTCTACTTAAAAATGTAATAGGAAATATATCTATTTTTCCTTATATATAAAATAAATGTTTATAAGTCTATTAAAAATACTAATTTTCTAAATTTATATAAATCGTGTAATATCCAATAAGTTCCTATATAATCAATAGTGAAAATCTTACAAATGGAGGTATAAAAATGGCGATTTTGAGTAATATTGGTGCAGCTTTATTTTTTATTGCTTTTATTCTTTTAATACTATGTATTATTTCATTCTTTAAGAAAACTGGAAAAACAAAACAATATGGTCGTCCTACTGTTATTCTTTTTATGATTTCAATTCTCTTAATAGGAATGGGCACTACAAAATCTGAACACCCAGTCATCGATTTTTTTGCTACTTTAAGTTTAATTTTATTTATTTTTTTCCTTGTTCTAGCAATCTTATCCGTAATTAAAAAGACAGGTGTAGCAAAAAAACAATTTATTATCACTGCTATTTTATTTGTCATTTTTGTTGCATTATCAAGTATTTCAGCTCCTTCTTCTGAAAAGACGGCAGCCACTAGTAAAAAAGTTGCTTCTAACAATGCAGAACAAAAAGAGAGCGAGAAGAAAAAAGAATTAGAAAAGAAAGAAGCGGAAGAACAAGCTCTTAAGCAAGAAGATGAAAAGCGTCTAGCTGATGAACAAGCTCGTAAACAACAAGAAGAGCAAAAACGTCTAGCTGATGAACAGGCTCGTAAACAACAAGAAGAGCAAAAACGTCTAGCTGATGAACAGGAAAGGACACGCCGAGGAACAGGCTCGTAAACAACAAGAAAACGCCAGGCTGATGAACAAGCTCGCAAACAACAAGAAGAGCAAAAACGCCAAGCTGATGAACAAGCTCGCAAACAACAAGAGGATCAGCAAAAAGCACAGCAAGCTCAAACACAACCAGCTGCAAGTAACAATAGTAATGTAACTTACAAAAATTGTACTGAAGTTAAAAATGCTGGAAAAGCTCCATTATATAGAGATCAACCAGGTTATAGCTCTAAACTTGATCGTGATGGCGATGGAGTTGCATGTGAAAAATAGTAGTAAAAAAGAAGCTTCTAGTAAGCTTCTTTTTTTATTATCAGAAACTATTGCGACGAATTACCCTCCCTCTCCCTTTTATAAAACTCATTTTATTATTCTCAAAAATGACAAATAATAAGTGATTTAAATCACCACATTGATTTTAATTTATCGCTATTCTTGATTTAGATATTACATTTAAATTTTATGGAGGCATTCATATGAAGCATACATTTACTGAAACTTCAATTATCGGTGAGATTGTAACACAATTCCCGAAAGCTAGTGATCTTTTTAAATCATATAGAATAGACTTTTGTTGTGGTGGTAGTAGACCACTTATTGATGCAATTAATGAAAGAAATTTATCAGTAACAGAGGTAATCACAGAGTTAAATACGCTTTATAATAATACGAAACTATTAAACGAATCTGAAATTGATTGGAAAAATGCTTCTTATCAAGAATTGATTGATTATGTTGTAAATAAGCATCATCGCTATTTAAATGAAGAATTGCCACAGTTAAGTCCATATGTGACGAAAGTATTACGCGTTCATGGGGTAAGTCAGCATCATTTAGCTCAAATTCATAAACTATTTCATGAACTTAAAATTGAATTAGAACAACATTTAATTAAAGAAGAAACGGAAGATTTCCCATTAATTTTAGAATTCGAGCAAAATCCAACTGATGAAAACTATGCAAAGTTACGTAAAGTAGTAGATGAGTTGGAGAATGAACATAACCACGCTGGCAATATTATTAAAGAACTTCGTAAGGTGACAAATGACTTTACTCCACCAGAAGGAGCTTGCGGCACTTATCGCCTTGTTTACCAGCGCCTTGAAGCCATTGAATCTGATTTATTTGAGCATATTCATTTAGAAAATAATATTTTATTTCCGCGTGCAATTTCAAGAGCATAAATAAAGTGCAGGACATGAGTATAAATGCTCATGTCCTGCTTTTTCATTGTGTGAAAAATATTCACGCTTCCCCCGCCTTTTCACTGAGTAGCTTGATATAATCTAATTTATTGAAGGAATATGTTAGATTGCATTAAGGAGTTGTATTTATGAAAGAAAAAATGATTAAACAACATTTACGAGAGGTCTTCCTCTTTTAAGAGATTTCAGAAGAAGAACTACATCCTGCCTCTCTTCTTTAATCCCACTAAAAAACAAGTCCTCTCATAAAGTAAAACTTCTAATCAAATGTTCACTCCTTTAATACGTCTCTCTTACATACCCTTACTATAAGGGGGGGGAAAATACAGATGTGACATTTCGCACAGTTCAAGAGATTGTCAAAAATTCAGTAGAAAATAAGTTTGAGAGAAATTATTCGGAAACAAAGGTTTCTTTGTTCGGTTGTGAAGTTTTAGGATCACCCGTGATTATTAGGAGAATAGGAATTAGAGGCTACACCTATTTTGCAAAAGAAAAAACGCAGGAGACATTCCTACGTTTTTCTTTATAAATATAAAAAAAGTTTTGATATTATTTCAAAAATGCTATAAGAAAAAGATTATAAATTGTATGTAAGGAATTTATTTTTTTCAACGCTCCTATTTTATATCAAGACATACTTTACACAAAACTACAAATCATTATTTACTTTATTGCTCTTAGTTACGGAAACAATTATACTAGATGTAATCTGATTAATAATCTGAATATTCTTTTAATTCAGAGTGAGATTTCCTTTGAGGGCATAGAAATTGTAGAGTATATCACCATGATTTTTTAACATTTAAGTTTTTCCTATTTATATAAGTTCTCAATATGAACTTATATAAACCATTCCTACTTACCTCTTAGATTACTATTATACTGCATTAAAATGAAGGAACTCCTTTTCTTTAACATAAAAATGAATTAGAAGCGATAATAAAATTAGGAGGATTACGATGCCCCAGCTTGATTCATTACATCCCATAGTAGAAAAAATAATCACCAATATTGAAAAATTAATGGTCGGAAAACGAAAAGAAACGATCTTAGCTTTGACAGCTCTCTTAGCTGAAGGTCATGTACTATTAGAAGATGTTCCTGGCGTTGGGAAAACAATGCTAGTACGTGCTCTTTCTAAATCCATTGATGCCGATTACAAGCGTATTCAATTCACACCTGATTTACTGCCGTCAGATGTAACAGGTGTTTCTATTTATAATCCAAAAGAACTCCAATTTGAGTTCAAGCCTGGACCGATTATGGGGAATTTTGTACTTGCTGATGAAATTAATCGTACATCTCCAAAGACACAATCTGCCTTACTTGAAAGTATGGAAGAAGGCACTATCACAATAGATGGCATTACAAGATCGTTACCAAAACCTTTCTTTGTAATGGCTACACAAAATCCGGTCGAATATGAGGGAACATATCCTTTACCAGAAGCTCAGCTCGATCGTTTCTTGTTGAAGCTAAGAATGGGATATCCTACACCAGAAGAAGAATTTGAAATTTTAAACCGGATGGAAAAAACAAATCCACTCTCTCATTTACAAGCTATTACTACAATAAAAGAATTACTTTATTTACAACAAAGCGTACGGGAAGTAAGCATGGACAAAGCAATCAAGCATTACATTGTAAAGCTTGTTAGTCAGACTCGTTCTTATAGTTCTATACAGCTAGGTGCAAGTCCACGCGGCTCAATCGCTTTAATGAAAGCTTCACAAGCTTATGCATTCATCCATGGCAGAAATTATGTTATTCCAGACGATGTTAAATTTTTAGCGCCTTACGTTTTAGCTCACAGACTGATTCTAAAAATGGAAGCAAAATTTGAAGGAATAACAGGAGAACAAGTTATCGCCAAAATCGTTGCACGAACTACCGTGCCGACTCAAAGGACGAAAAACCTTTGATGAAACGACTACTACGAGCACTATATCACGTTACGAAGTTATTGCTAATACCTCTATGCCTATTCTTAACATTTGTATACGCTATGCTTCAAGGAGGATTTGTAAGTTGGTTTTTGTTTTACAGTACGATTCCTATTGGCCTTTATTCACTACTACTTCCCTTCTACGCTTTACGAGACGCTGAAGTAAAACGAATAACAAACCAAAATGAATATGCAGCAGGAGAACAATTTTTAAGCACTATTACAATAAAAAGAAGATTTCCTTTTCCCTTACTTTATTTAATTATAGAAGATGAACTGCCATCACAATTTACAAATTGTAGACAAACGAAGGTGAATAAGGTAATACTCTTTCCAGGATTCAAAAGGAATATTTCGTTTCAATATGTTATTGACACAATCCCTAGAGGAGAGCACACTTTTTCAAGTGTACGTGTCAAAACTGGTGATCTATTCGGTATGATGGAGAAAGAAGTAACTTTTTCAGTTCCAGATACATTTTTAATCTATCCCCAGTACGTAGATATAACATATCGACAATTGGAAAATCATTTCGAACAAGGAGCGCTTTCAGCAAATATAAATTTAGCAAAAGACTCTACAATCTCTGTCGGTGTCAGAGACTATAAACCTGGTGACCGCTTTTCATGGATTGACTGGAAAGCAACTGCCCGAACAAACAATATTATGACGAAAGAGTTTGAACAACAGCGCAGCCATAATATCATGATATTCATGGACAGAACTGAGTCCCCTCTATTCGAATCAGTCGTAACGTTTACTGCCTCTATTGTGAGGGCTGTCTTGAAGCAAAATTCACCAGCGTCATTCGTGTCTGTCGGAAAAGAACAAACTATTTTCCCTTTAAACAATGGAGATACTCAGTTGCAACAAATCTTTTGTCATTTAGCGAAAGTGCAAGCAGACAGTATATTCCCGCTCTCTCGAAGTGTAGAAATGGAATTAAGAAAAATTTATGAGCCCGTAACAATTATACTCGTGACAAGCGATCTTTCTCCCGATATTCAAAAGGCGGCTAATTTTGCTGCTATAAAAAACAGAAAATTAATGGTGTTTGTCGTGAAAGAAAAAGCAAATCAACTCTCCCATCGAGAACTAAGTATTCTAGAAACTCTACAAAAACGAAAAATATTTGTAAATGTGGTTTATGGGAACCGGTATACAAACGCGTTTTTTGAGGTGAGCAAATGATAACATTACAAACAAAATACAAATGGGATATGAGCAGATTTTTCATGCATGCATGCGCATTTTTACTTTTACTAGAATGGCTAAGACCCCTTATAGGTATTACAAACGTAGGTAGATTAGATATTTTTGTAATATTTATAGGAATTTGCTTCACTCTCTCTTTTTTTCAAACAAGGTGGCAGATTCCAATAAAGATCGTCACGATCTTATTCATCATTCATTTCCTGTATTATAAAAATGCTTTTATAAATCCATCTTGGCTAACAAAATTTTTTGCTGATATTTCTCGAAATTCCTCTCTGTTTTTCCAGGGGGATTTGCTAGATATTTCTCCAGTTTTTCCAACATTATTATTTTTTCTATCATTTTGGTTTTTGAGTTCTTTCAGCTCTTTTTGGGTTATTCATAAAAAACGTGGGTTGTTATTTCTTGCATTGACTATTATTTATATCACAACTTTTCATAACTTACATTTATACAATGCAAACTACGCTATTATTCGTACTGTTGTCATCGGCTTTTTTATACTTAGTCTTCTTCAAATAGAACGAATAAAAAAGATGGAACACTTACAAAATTATGCTAGAGCAATCTCAAAATTACTTAGACCTCTTACAATATTTATTGTATTGTCAGCAACCATCGCATACTGTGCTCCAAAATTTGGCCCTCAATGGCCAAACCCAATGGATTTTTTGAAATTCAACACATCTGAAGCAAGTAAAGAACAAGCAGTTTCTAAAATTGGATATGGTCTAGATGACTCGCAATTAGGCGGTCCTTTTAAGCCGGATAATACAATTATTTTTACAGCACAAACGCAAAACAAAC
Organism: Bacillus sp. AR13-1; assembly: GCF_008042285.1. Taxonomy (NCBI): domain Bacteria; kingdom Bacillati; phylum Bacillota; class Bacilli; order Caryophanales; family Bacillaceae; genus Bacillus; species Bacillus sp. AR13-1. Next base: position 42,584 of record NZ_QNUA01000057.1, on the reverse strand, counting down.
AATATTGGAGAGTAGAAACAAAAGATTTTTATACAGGAAAAGGTTGGGATGTTTCTGAAAATCGAAAAAAAGTTTCTTTTAAAAATAAAAACGACGTCGTGAGCTGGTACGAACCAAATACAAAAACGGAGATAACTGAGGCAACAATCACCATGCAAAAAAGTTATCCTCACCTTACCTATCCAGCAGGATTAGTATCAGTTGAGGCTTCTTCTGATGTATCATACAGCGTTGACCCATTTTCAGAAAAAATCTATACGATGCACGGAGACTCTTCTACTACTTTAAATTCGTATAAAGTAACATATGAGGTTCCGGAGTTTTCCATAGAAAATTTGAAATCTGTAAAAACGAATGAAGGTCATGAAACAAGTCCTTATTTCATGACAAAGTACACACAACTTCCCGAATCATTACCGCAGCGAGTAAAAGACTTGGCTGTCAATCTTACAAATGATAAAGACAACCGATATGATAAAGTATTAGCTATTGAAAATTACTTTACAGACAATTCTTTTGTATACGAAACAATGAATGTCTTATACCCTGCCAAAAACCAAGACTATGTAGATCAATTCCTTTTCGATACAAAAAGCGGTTACTGCAATAATTTTTCGACATCTATGATCGTGTTACTTCGTTCTGCTGGGATTCCTGCTCGCTGGGTAAAAGGATTTACAGAAGGAACTCTGGAGAATACACTTGCCTCTGCAGAAGGTGAGAATGTTTATACAATCGCGAACAATAACGCACACTCTTGGGTCGAAGTATATTTCCCAGGATACGGATGGATTCCATTCGAACCAACAAAAGGATTTACCAATCCCTATAATTTTACAAATAATACTCCTGCTTCTACTTCACAAAATAACGAAGTAAATAATTCTAATAACGAGCCAATACACCAACGGAACAATGAAGCAAAGCTCAAAAGTTTAATAGAAAATACAGAAGAAGCCTCTACTAAAAAGATTACAAATTCCAAAAATGATTTTTCTTGGTGGTACGTATTCCTCTCTACGATACCGATTAGTATCATCGGATACATTCTCTTCACCACTAGAATGAAATGGATTACATTTTTTATTATTCTTTTCTATAAATACCGAAAAGATGATGCTGTTTATCAAAAAGCTTACGGTGCACTTTTAAAACAATTTGCGAGAATCGGCATACCACGGGGTGAAAGTCAAACATTCCGAGAATACGCTCTCCACATCGATACACTTTACAATTCGGCCGATATGCAACAACTTACTTTCAGTTATGAGAACGCTATGTATCAAAAGGAACAGGCCGCAGCCGCATGGAAGACATCCGTACACTTATGGGAAGTGCTTATGAAAAAAGCAGCTTCTCTGCCTAAATCAAACGACTACGATAGAGTGATTTAATCTTGATAATGTGAGTTTAAAGAAAACACCTCAAAGAACTACATTGTTCTTTGAGGCGTTTTTTAATAAAGTGAAACTCCTAATTATTCCCCAAGCACCTTCTCAATCTCAACCTCTAAATCCATCGGCTTCGTCTGTGGTGCAAAACGGCCTACTATTTTCCCGTCTTTTCCAATTAGAAACTTAGTAAAGTTCCATTTCACTGCTTTCATACCGAGTAAACCTGGTGCTTGTTCTGTCATGTATGTATAAAGTGGATGAGCCTTGTCACCTTTTACATCAACCTTTGCAAACATCGGGAAGTTTACACCGTAGTTTAATTCACAAAAACTAGTAATATCAGCTTCCGTTCCCGGTTCTTGTCCTCCAAATTGATTACAAGGAAAACCGAGTATTTCTAGTCCTTGGTCTTTATATTTATCATATACTTCCTGTAACCCTTTATATTGTGGTGTAAATCCACATTTACTAGCTACATTTACAATAAGAAGTGCTTTTCCTTCGTAATCTTTTAACGATTTTTCTTCTCCTGTTATTGTTTTAGCTGAAAAATCATAAACTGTCATTGTTCATACCCCTCTCTTCACTATCATTCTATGTTTATACTATACTACATTCGTGAATATACAGCTCTTATTACGTACTCACATACCGAAATGATAGCGCTTTATTTCCGTTCGAAAATTCGACACAATATACTAGACTTTTATGATGGAAAGTTTTACAATTAATTTGTGAACAAAATGTGACAGTTTATATTTCCATTATAATAGAAAAGGATGGTGTTCATTATGAAAACTGCACAACATGAAACGATTTCAAATCGCGAGTTTTATTTCGTACTATATATGATGTTATTGTATGTTATTGGCTGGGTAATCGATGTAAATGGTTTATTTTTAAGCTCCTACTTTAATTTAGCAGGAGAAATTATGCTTCCGATCGTTGGCGGCATTGTTGGACTGTTCGTTATGTCTATCAATAAAGAACAAACAAAATAACTACATTACAAAAGGGCAGAAGACGAGCTTTCGTTTTCTGTCTTTTTCTATTTTTAGCGTATAATAGATACATACCGTATATAAGGAGTGGTAAGTATGAAAAAAGTAGAACAACTATCTTCTCATCTATATCTTATTGATGATTATGACTTACAACATGATGAACGCACCGGTACATACGTTTTATTAGGTGACGATATTACTTTAATTGAAACTTGTGCGGCCCCTTCTCTTCCCTATATTTTAGACGGCTTACAGCAATTACATATTAATTTAAATGATGTAAAAAACATTATCGTTACACATGTTCATTTAGATCACGCAGGCGCAGCAGGGTTAATGATGGAAAAGTGCCCAAATGCTACTCTATTTGTGCATCCGCGCGGGGCTCGTCATATGATTGATCCAACAAAACTAATTCTTGGTGCAAAAGCTGTGTACAAAGAAGATTTTGATAAACTTTTTGATCCAATTCTTCCAATTGAAGAAGAACGTGTTCATATTGTACAAAATGGTGATACATTAAAAATTGCAGAAGACCGTACACTCACATTTTATGATACACCGGGACATGCGAAGCACCATATTAGCATTCACGATTCATTAACAAACGGCATTTTTACTGGCGATACAATAGGAATTTATTATAGAGAACTCGCAGACCTTGATGTAGAACTATATCTACCATCAACGTCTCCTTCACAATTCCAGCCAGATGAGATGATTGCTTCTAAAAATCATATTCAAAGTATGAATGTAGATACTATTTATTTCGGTCATTACGGCGCATCATCCAATGTTACAGAAGTATATAACCAACTTGAACATTGGTTACCTATTTTCGTTGGTACTGGTAAAGAAGTCTTTGAAAAGTATAATGATTTCGATGAAGCGACTAAAGCTTTACAAACTTTATTAATGGATAAAATCTCTTCTCATCTTACAAAGTTAAACGTTCCATCAAATCATTCCGTTTATAACATTTTACATCTAGATATAGAAATTAGTGCAATGGGCATTATTGATTATTTCACGAAGCAAGAGAAATCAAATTCCACTATTAACTAACAGTAAAAGAAGAGATATACAAACAGCAGTTATTGTATATCTCTTCTTTTTTTGAATATATTTTGAGTAAAGGATGGTGGAATACAATGCAAAAAGTGATGCTACACCTCTGCTTCACATTATTTATCGTCTTATTATTATTTGTCGGAGTAAAAATTCAATTTTATTTAGATACAGACGCGCAAGTGAATTTTAACGTTTATCCAAGATTATTCTACTTTACACTCTTCCCTCTTATAGTTGGCATTTTATTACGATTCCTTCAATCTATTAATCATTCAATGAATAAACAAAACTGGAGCTTTCAACCGGATAAATTTATTGCTATTACAGTGCCTACACTATTCATTTCCTTTTCCCCTGCATTACTCTTTTCACCAGTTGGTGAATACCTACCTTATTTAACTAATATTATTCTTGTGAATACAACTTTCGTTACCATTATTAGTTTAATAGCTGGTTACTCGCTTTTAGATTGTTTTATACAAAAAGACAAGGAGAATAGTAAGGAATATAACTAAGTGATTTCTCACTTTCACTTTATTAAGCAAGTCAAGGTAATTCTGCCCCTGACTTGTATGCAAAAGAACCTAATGTTCAATTTTTAAATGTCGTTGGTTATGGTGGTTTATTTATAAGCGCAATACATGCGGTAAGGAAATTTAAGTAATAACAAAACGAGTATGAAATCGCATAGATTTTATACTCGTTTTTTATTGTTCATATATTTAATTGGTAATAGGAAATTTATGTTAAACTAAAGGAAATCGTGCGCTAAGTCAAAATACATTTCAACCAAGGGAGATTTATTATGTATAAATTAGGGACTTTCTCGTTTCTAACGTTTATCACAAGTATATGTTCTTTCTTTGTTTTAAGAGGACCTAATGCAAATTTAACATTAATTATTGTGCTTCTAAGTATTCTTTCATTACTCGGTATTATTTTTGCGATCGCATCAAAGAATTGGCTATTTAAAATAGTTGGTACGACATTAAATGGAGTCATACTAATATTTGTATATTTCTTATTGCTAGCAAAAGGAATAGGTGGTTAATATATTTACGTTTCAATAAGAAAAGCTCACCTTTTCATCTACATACTCCATAAACTGTTCTGCTTTAATAAATCTTTCTTTATACGCTTCAGGTACTTCTTCTACTGTTATCCCACCGCTCGATTTCGCTTTTACTAATACGGTTTGATATGACATTAACGCTTCCATATATTGTTCATACTCTTCTGAAGTTAATACTTCTTTACTAGATTTATGGCCATTTAATTTATCAAAATACGGCTGAAGCTCCATTTCTACCTTTTTCAATTCCTCTTTTTTAGCTGGTGATAATTGATCATAATCAATATTACCATTCGAATCCCCATACTCAAGCTTTGCATTCGTTAATTTCTTTAGTTCTTTTGTAAACTCTTTATATTCTTTTGCACCCATTTCATCTTTCGCTTGTGATAACTTTGCATTAAAACGCATGTATCCTTCTAATGTTATAGCTCCGGCATGCTTCTTTAAATTTTCAAACGACCCGTATATACCATCTGCCATAATAGATTGATAAGCAAAACCAGTTGTCGGAATTAAAAATGCGGCTGCAAGCACTCCTGCGATAAGGCGCTTCTTCCTTTTACTTCCACCGCGCTTCATTTTAATTTGAACGATTACTTTTTCTTTTAACTCCGGCGGGGCAATAATCCCCTTCGCTTCTTCTTGTATAGATTCTCTAACTCTACAATCTAAGCTCATTTCACATTCCCTACCTCTCCTAAAAAGATTTCTTCTACTTGTTCTTTTTGGCGTAGTTTCTTTAATGCCGCATGAATTCTAGACTTCACTGTACCGATTGGAATATGTAATATTTGTGCTACTTCTTCTTGTGAGTAATCATGTAAGTATCTTAAGATAATAACTTGTTTCAATTTATACGGTAATTTATGAATGAGTTCAATTAATTTTTGGTTTGATATTTTACTTACAACATCGCTAGAAAAATCAATTTGTACTGGTTTTCTTTGCTCTTCTGCTTTTATTACAATTCGTAGTCGCATCCACCTCTTTCTTCTATAAGAATGAATTTGTTTAATCGCAAGTCCAATTAGCCAAGGTCTAAATGGCTTCTCGCTATCATATTTACGAAGCGATTCATATAGCTGTATGTATATTTCTTGAACGACATCATCTACATCTGCTTTGTCTTCTATTAAAAAATGTGCTGTCTTATATATTTCTTGAATCGTTTTATCATACAATTCGCTATATGCTTCTTTATTGCCTGATAAAGTTAATTGGATTAAATCTGAATACACTGTTTCCCCCTTCATGTACCATCCCTCCTTTGTCCTACACTATATATTGGCAAGAAAACGATATTTCGTTCGATTTCTTTCAAAGTTTTTTCAAATAAATTAATATAATGATGCAATGACTTCATAAGCTTCACTTATAACCCTGCATAACAATTATATAATTTTCCAATTTCTAATAAAGATTTAAAATAAAATATATATTCAAATTTAGGAGGATGTATATGAAAGCTATCGTTGTAACTTCGTTCGGTGGTCCTGAAGTGATGAAATATACAGATGTGGAGATGCCGGCTATTTCAGACAATCAAGTTTTAATTCGTGTTGTTGCTACTAGTGTTAATTTCGCCGATATTAAATCACGCTATGGCAAAAAAGGAAACAAAGCATTACCTTTTATTCCAGGTATAGATGTAGCTGGTATTGTAGAACACGTAGGTTCTCAAGTGAAAAATATTCATTCTGGACAACGTGTCATCGCTTTCCCTCAAAACGGATCTTACGCAGAATACGTTGTCGCAAACGAAAATCTTACTTTCGTTTTACCTGATGAAGTCGATTTTCAAGCTGCAGCTGCCTGCCCTATCGTATCTTTTACAAGCTACAATTTACTTGCAAATGTTGCAAGACTTCAGCAAGGTGAATCTGTTCTAATTCATGCCGCTGCTGGAGGAATTGGTACTACCGCGATTCAACTCGCAAAATTATTAGGGGCTAAAAAAGTAATCGGTACTGTTGGAAGTGAAGCAAAAAGAAAAATTGCTTTAGATGCTGGCGCTGATTATGTTATTTGTCATCAAGATGAAGATTTTGTAGAGAGGGTAGATCAGCTTACAAACGGAGAAGGCGTTAATATTGTTTTAGATTCTATTTCTGGTACTGTGTCCGAAAGAAGTTTAGAATGCCTTGCTTATTACGGTCGTCTCGTCCATTTCGGCAATGCTAGCGGAGAAGTTGGTAGTTTTCAAACGAAAGATTTACACGCAAGTTGCCGTTCTATACTCGGTTTCAGCTTTGGCACTACACGGAAAAAACGTCCTGAATTGCTTCAAGAAACTGCGAATCAAGTTTTCCGTTATTTACGCGATGGAAGTTTACAAATTAAAGCTACGAAATCTTTTCCTCTTCAAGATGCAGGGAAAGCACATGAATGGATCGAAAGTAGACAAAGTACAGGGAAAGTAATACTCCACGTTCAGACAGCTCCCTAAAATGAATACATGAAATAGAGGTGTTATTCATGGGATCACGAATTATGCATATCATTATCGCGAGCGGTATTGCAGAGAAACTATCTATTCAAGATAAAACTTCTTTCTTACTTGGTGGTGTAGCTCCTGATGCTGTTCATTCAAAAAAAGAAAAAGGAACTTCACATTTTTACGCTGGTACAACGAAGAACTATACGAGAAGAATAGATTATGATTCATTTATTCATAAATACGAAGATCATCTGGATTCCCCTTATATTTTAGGTTATTATACCCACCTCATTGCCGATGATAATTGGCTAAGCGGCTTTTTTCTACCTTGGCTTAAAAACAGAATAGAAAACGACGAAACTATCGCACCTATGTACTATAACGATTTTAAATTATTGAACGCACAATTGTTGCATCATTACGATAAAGAACAGCAGCTCTTCGCCCTACTTAATCAAGAGGCTAACATTGTGAATATAGAGGAGATTTCTAGAAAGAATGTTTTAGCTTTTCGGCAATATATTTTTGAAGATATGCTATATCCTGAGCAACACTTGCACGAAAACTTACAAGTGTTTTCATTTGATCAAATCGTTGGTTATATTGAGACTGCAATTGAAAAAGGAACATTTTTTATAGAACAACTCGTTAATAAAAAATTGACTTCAAATATTTAATCCCCCTCATTATTTACGAGGGGGATTTTCACATAACTATATAATTATTTATTTTTTCCCATTACTGCAAAGTAATTCCCTTCACTATCAGCAAAGTTAAACAATTTACCAGTAGGCATAGTTACGTCTTTCTCATTATTTATCTAGGCTTTTTCTTACCAGTAAAAGCTGGTTTCTTTTTCTTTGGTGCTGGTGGTTTCGATTCTACAAATGTTCCTTTGAACATTTCTTGTTTCGTAAACACGATACCTAATTTTTTCGCAAATTGAAGTAATTTACGCTCTTCTTGTTCTGTTACAAGAGAAACAACTGTTCCTTCTTTGCCCATACGTCCAGTACGTCCTGAGCGGTGAATATATTGGTCTACTGTGTCTGGTAACTCTAAGTGGATTACGTGTGTTAAATCATCGATATCTAATCCACGTGCTGCAATATCAGTAGCAAGTAATATTTCTAATTTCCCGCTACGGAACGCGCGCATCGTTACTTCACGCTCTTGTTTGCTTGCCTCTGCATGAAGTGCTGCTGCTTTCATTTTACGGAACTTCAGTTTTTGAGTAATTTCATCTAAACGGAATGGATCATTTAAGAAGGCAACTGCTTTTACATTTCCCATATGCATAACTCTTCTAATATAATCATTTTTTTCACGACGCTCACAAACGATATACGTATGTTCAACTAGGCTCTGTGCCTCTGAACGTGTTACACGTACTAATTGTGGTTCAACTGTCAAATCACGTGCCGCATCTTCTGCAGCTTTTGTTATTGTCGCCGAGCAGAATACTAATTGACGATCGCGCATCGTTGATTTAATTACATCAAGTACAGCACCCATCATCTTTTGTTTTACAATTTGATCAAACTCATCAAATACAATCGTTTTCACTTCATGCATCTTTAATTTTTTCATGCGAATCAACTCTAAAATACGTCCTGGTGAACCGACAATAACTCTCGGATGTTTCTTTAATTTTTCAACTTGGCGCTTAATATCCGCACCACCAATTAAAGACGCACCTGAAATATCCGTTCCTGCTGTAAACTTTTGAACCTCTTCATGAATTTGCATAACAAGTTCACGAGTTGGCGCTAAAATTACAACTTGAGGTTGTTTAACTTCAGGATTAATTTTATGTAAAAGTGGTAATAAGTACGCTAATGTTTTTCCTGTTCCAGTTGGAGATTCAGCAATAACGTCTTGTCCTTCTAAAATAGTTGGAATCGCTTGTTTTTGAATTTCAGTAAATTCTTTAAAACCAGCCTTTTCCCAAGCTTGTTGTAAAAATGGTTGCATATCTTTTATCATTTGTTTTTCTCCTTTATCTCTATTTTTGAAGAAAATGTTGTATTGTTCGCACCGTTTCTATCATGTGTGAAATAACAGCTATTAAATCATCAACATGGTCTTCTGTAATCGATTTTTGAAATAGAACCTCTACCTTATTATGATATGAAATCGCTCGCTTATTATATTCGTATGAAATTTTTTGCGTAATCATTCGCTCTTTTCCCCATATAGAATGCAATAAAGTTTCAATTTCTTCGCATCCTATCTCTGGTTGCTCCATTTCGAACGAGAATTCCAGCTTCATTTCACAACCTGGTATAAACTGAGGTACTTCTAATATTTCACCTGATAAATTCTTTGCATCAACAGATAGTGAAAATGTCGCCTCTACCATCGTTTTAAATGTTTCTGTTAGTTGAAATGAAATACTATACATACGACTTAATGAAGCAAGGTCCATCACATCTTTTCGATCCGTTACGAGAATATCACCGTGTAAATCGAAATCATAGACAGCTCCTTCCACAATTACCTTTAAATTTTCAAAAGCAGTTGGATCAAACATAATTTCCTCCAAAAAACAGGCGCCTTTCGATGGAAAGGCGCCACTTGATGTATATATAGTTTACAGATAAACGAGATGAATTACAACCTTTTAGAATAAACCTACTGCTTTTCCATCTTCATTTACATCCATTTGTAGTGCTGCTGGTTGTTTAGGAAGGCCTGGCATTGTTAACATTGTTCCTGTTAACGCAACGATAAACCCTGCACCGATAGATGGTTTTAATTCACGAATTGTAACGATAAAGTCAGATGGGCGACCTAATTTTGTTGCATCATCTGAAAGAGAGTATTGTGTTTTCGCCATACAAATCGGTAGGTTACTCCAACCTTCTCCCTCATATTGAGCTAATTGCTTACGTGCTTTCGGAGCAAATTCAATATCTTTTGCGCCGTAAACTTTTTGAGCAATTGTACGAATTTTTTCTTCTAATGGTAATTCTAATTCATAAAGTGGTGCGTAGTTGTTTTCACCTTTTTCAATTTCTTTTAACACTTTCTCAGCAAGGTCAACTCCGCCTTGGCCACCTTTCTCCCAAACTTCTGTTAAGGATACTGCATAGCCACGCTCATTGCACCATTCTTGTAAGTATGCAACTTCTGCATCTGTATCAGTAATGAATTTGTTAATGGCAATTACGAAAGGAACACCGAAGCTTTGAATTGTTTCAACATGCTTCTGTAAGTTCTCCATACCTTTTGCTAACGCATCTACATTTTCTTCTTTTAATTGATCTCTCGCCACACCACCGTGCATTTTAAGCGCACGAATAGTCGCAACAATAACTACCGCTTCTGGTTTAATACCAGCTGCACGTGCTTTAATATCTAAAAACTTCTCGGCACCTAAATCTGCACCGAATCCAGCTTCTGTAATAACATAATCACCTAATTTTGCTGCCATTGTCGTAGCGATAACACTGTTACAACCGTGAGCGATATTCGCAAATGGTCCGCCATGAATGATAGCTGGTGTATTTTCTAATGTTTGTACTAAGTTCGGTTTTAATGCATCTTTTAATAGAAGTGTTAACGCTCCTTCTACTCCTAAATCTTTAACTGTTACAGGTTGATTTGAAAAATTATAAGCGACAACAATGCGAGATAGACGTGATTTTAAATCTTGAATATCTGTTGCAAGGCAGAATACGGCCATAATTTCAGATGCTACTGTAATATCAAAACCGTCTTCACGTGGTACACCTTGAACCGGTCCACCAAGGCCAATTACTACGTTACGAAGGGCACGATCATTTAAGTCAACACAGCGTTTCCAAACGATTTTACGCGTATCAATTCCAAGTGTGTTTCCTTGTTGGATATGATTATCAATAAACGCCGCTAATGCGTTATTGGCAGTTGTAATCGCATGAATATCTCCAGTAAAGTGAAGGTTAATGTCTTCCATTGGTACTACTTGAGAATAACCGCCACCTGCTGCTCCGCCTTTTAATCCCATTGTTGGTCCAAGAGATGGTTCGCGAAGTGCAATTACTGTTTTCTTACCAATTTTATTAAAAGCTTGGCCTAAACCAACTGTTACTGTTGATTTACCTTCTCCTGCTGGAGTTGGGTTAATCGCTGTTACTAAAACAACTTTACCGTCTTTCTCATCTTGTAAACGCTTAAAAATATCAAGAGATAACTTGCCTTTATAATGTCCGTATGGCTCTAGTTCTTCTTCTAAAATATTTAAATTAGCTGCAATTTCTTGAATCTTCTTCATACTTGCTTCTTGTGCGATTTCAATATCAGATTTAACTGTTGTAGTAGTTGTCATATACCCTAGTCCCCCTTTAATTGATTCTGATGATATTGTATCAGTTTTTTGTATTTTCTGCACTTATTTACCTCCTAAAACCCTTCAATTTTGTTATACGTTTTTTAACATAAATACCCATAAAAATGTTAACGCTTGTTGTAACTCTGTAGGTAGCTGACCTAACATCTTCTCATTTACTCCGCGCTTATATACGCCGGTACCATCTACAACTTCAAATCCTTGTTCTTTTGCTAACTGTTCAAATTCCCAAGGCATCATCGTATTGCAAACAACGTCTTTGCCATATAGGCGCGGATAACTGTTCTCTCTCGGTTTTGCTGTCGGTCCTAAAATTGCAATACATGCGTATCCATCTTTCTTTAAAACACGCTTTATTTCATTTAATGCTCGCAACGGCTCCTCGGTCCATTCTAAAGAATTAATTGCCATAATTGCTTCAAATTTCTCATTTTCAAATGGTAATGAAGAAAGATCACCTTTTATAAAAGATAAGTTTGGGTCTTCTCCGCGCTCCTTACCCTTTTGAATCATAACTTCCGATAAGTCCACCCCAACCGCTTTGTAGCCAGTAAGACTTAATTTATATGTACCATACCCATCACCACAGCCAACATCTAACACTTGTACTTCCTTTTCCACGTACTGCTCAAAAAATGGAATGATTGTACTCCTGCTCCCGCTATCCCACATTTCTTGACTATTTTGATTCCAAAACTCTGCATCGTTATCCCATTTTTTCTCTGCCGATTCATGCCAATTAAACTTCGCCATACATTCCCCTACCTTCACGTATTATCATTCATTTCATTCTACATCATGTTCCAAAATCCCTGTTTATCTTCATAAGGAGATAAAGTGAAACTTTAATCAGTGGGGGTGTTTGTTCGCCCCCACTGATTATTATTTGAACCAATCGGGCTTTTATTGGCAGCCCGACTCCCATCTAACTTCTTTGCTCCAGCCGAATTTTGAGGTGGGGGTCTTACTGCACGGCAAATAGCGGGATAAACAGGATAACAACGGAATCTATTTTCTCCAATTTTTGCTTTACTTGGGTTTAACTCATACTCATGTTCTGCTCCTTATGAAAGATACTATAGATACACCCAATTGAAAGAGAGGGATGTACATGCGAAGAAAGAGAAATCATCATTTTAAAAGTGGTGAAAAAAACGAAGAGTATGCAGCTGAAATATCTCCGGCTGGTATTCCGATTAGACATGAGCGCAAAGAAATTGCAAATGAAATAGAAGGTACAAATACCGGTGCAATGATTGGCTATGTCGCATTATTTCTTTCGTTATTCTCCATTGCTTTTTATCCTGTTACACTCGGCTCCCTTGCTATTTTAGTTGGCTTATTAGCTGTCAATTTTGGAGCGAGAACACTTGGATATACCGCAATTGGTTTTGGTAGTTTTTCTGTTTTATTTACTTTACTCTATCCGCTTGCTTTGTCAGCGTTTTAAAAAAAACACACCAAGTTATACTTGGTGTGTTCATTCATGATACAACATGATATGACCGCATCCACAACAATGCTTCGCTGTAATTTCTTGAAAAACTGGATAATTTTCTTCATCTCTATGCTCAATAAACACCTTTTCAAATCGGTACATGTTTGGCGCATATGCCCAATCTTGTTTCGTACGTGCATATAATGTTGAAGAAAAAAACTCCTCACCACCACAAACGATACATCCCTTCTTCATCAATACCCCTCCTACGCTTGTCTTACTTCATCTATATGAACATAAACATAAAAAAAAGACCTTCTATTACTAGAAAGTCTTCTCTGAAACAAAAAGAAATGTACCGAATATACCTACTCCGCTATATTCTTTCATAACACCAGCTTCTGTTTTATACGTTTGCTTTACAGTCATAAAGAAAACACCATTTCGTGCATCAATACTTTCAAACTGTAATTTCTCTTTTTTTTCATCTACATTTTGCGTGCATTCAAAGCTACTCTCGTCACATTCCAATGCATACTTATCCTCTAAATACAATTTAAAATCTGATTCTTTCGGACAAGTTATAAGTAATATTGCCACGAGAATAATACTTACAATACCCACAATTGTATAATATTTCTTCATTTGTTCTCCTTTCAAAAGACAAGAAAACTTGACTTCATGCGCCAAGTTTTCTTAGTCTACAACCCATTGCCACTCTTGTTCTTTCTTATCAAAAATGAGCCAACCCGTTTCTGTTGCTTCCGCTTTCAATTCATCGATATTATCTAGTACCTCATCCGTACTTTCGAATGATCCTACTACATATACCGGAATTTCAAGACCTCTTCTCGACTCAATTTTCCCCGCTAAATCAATGTATAATCCATCTTCCATTAACGGCATAAGCCCAAGGATAACTTCCTTTGAAATTGCTGGGAAAATTTTTGATTTTTGGAAGAAAGTAAAACGTTTCTTTCCAAACGAACCGAGTTTATATGGAATCACTTTACTCAGCATTCCTACAAAATCACCGATTCTACGGTAATACACTTTGTTGTACCAACCGTCATCATGTGAAAAATAAACGAATCTATTCTTCAACAATGGGAAGAACGTTCTTCCAAGTGGTTCTTTTTTGTGAGCCAAATATAATAATTCTGCAATTTCTTTTGGCTCTAACTCATCTAAATCGCTTGCATCATCGAAATCTACCCAACAAAATTCATCAAATTCATCAATCTCTGCTTGAATGAGTTTATGTATGTTTTCTTCCTCAACATATTCAAATAAAGTATGATAATGAAAATCTGTCCACTCAAAATTATGCTTTAAAAGCAATACTTGATGAAGCGGTGAAGGGATGTTACTTGCAAACTCTTTAAACGTAATTCCAGATGTAATAAAACAATGACCCCGACGATTACCATTAATATATATCATATTGTTTACTTGGTCAGATCCTCCAGACAAAGCACCTAGCCACCTTCGTTTTATATGTTTCAATTCTATAGCATATTTTAACATGAAAAATTTTAGAAACATAGAAAAAACTTCAAAAACTATTTACAATTTCATGTGTTTTATTACATACTGATTACAAGAAAAAACGCCTGCTTATGAGCAGGCGTTTTTAAAGGATTTCATCTGGGTTTTGAGGGTGATGATTTCCCTCTTTCTTTTCATCTGTTTGGAACATCGATTGAATTTTATCAATTGTTTGTGGAGCTAATTCAATTATTTTTTCTGCTAAATGTGTCGCATTTTGTAAATGAAGAATATTTACCCCATCTTTATTCACGACTAGAAATGCTACTGGTGTAATTGACACACCACCCGCACTACCGCCACCAAATGCAGGGTTACCATTCGCTCTTTGTCCATCATTCGTCTGGAAATCAGAACCTCCTGCTCCAAAACCGAACGCTACTTTAGAAACTGTTAACACTACACCACCGTCAGCCGTTTGAACAGGCTCCCCAACAATCGTATTTACATCGACCATTTCCTTTAAATTTTCCATCGCTGCTTTCATTAACCCTTGAATTGGATGATCCACCGTTCATAACCTCCTTTGTCATATCTTTCCTAGTTTTTCCGAAAGTTTGTGAACTAAACATAAAATTTTATATTGATTTCAAAAACATAAAGTTATAATATTTAGAAAAAAGAAAAAAAAAAAAAAAAGAGGTAGTTTGTTATGATACGAAAATTAACAAAGAAAGATCATGAACAAGTATTTTCTTTTCTAAAAGAAGAAGTAGCCCTTAACTTGTTTATTATTGGAGATATTGAGGCTTTTGGTTACGAAACAGACTTTCAAGAGTTATGGGGAGCATTTGAAGAAAGCGGAACATTAAAATCTATTTTACTTCGCTTTCATGATGCGTTTATACCTTATAGTAAAGAAGAGTTTGTGGTTACTGACTATGAGGCACTTCTTTCAGCATATAAGCCGCTTAAACTCTCTGGTAAGGCAACTATTGTAGAAAGATTTGAAACTGCTCCAAGTATACAACTGGGGGCCAAAAATGAAATGTATTTTTGTGAATGTCTAGATGACAATAACTTACCTAACACACCAATTCATGAAACAATTAAACTTGCCTCACTAGATGATATAGAACGAATTATGCAATTACGAAGTAACATCTCTGAATTCCCGACCGCTAATGAATCAGAAAAAATGTTAAGGCAAGCTATCGAAACAACTACAGGACGTACATATTATATTGAAAAAGACGGTGCAATCATCGCATCCGCCTCTACTTCCGCTGAAAATTCATTATCCGCTATGGTAGTTGGCGTATGTACACATTCGAATTATCGCGGAAACGGATATGCTTCACTCATATTACAGAAAATGATTCAGGACTTTACGAAAGAAGGCCGAACACTTTGCCTATTTTATAACAATCCAACTGCTGGACGAATTTATAAACGACTAGGGTTTAAAGATATTGGAATGTGGACGATGTATCGATAAGCTTTTTCTCAACAAAATTAAAAGGAGTCGCACCGTTTTATATTAACTAAACGAGTGCGACTTCTTTTTGCTAAGTTGATGCTTTCTTTTGTACCTATATCTCATCATTTCTTCTTATTCCCTATGCTACTAAATTCTTTTTTGTACTCTTTATATTTATCTTTGGCAGTTTCAGTGTTATCTTTTTTACTACTAAAATACACATATATTTGCTGACTATGTGTTAACATTTTACCTTCATCATTTTTCTTCTCATAGTCAATTGAAATTGTTAATTCTGTTATTTGCATTGGGTGTTTTTCATTATCTATTGAATCATTAAAGTTAAGTACAATTGATGTATTTCCAAATTTATCATATTGCAATTTTAATTTATCATTAATTATTTCTTGAAATTGTGCTTCTGTTAAAGTGAATCCAACTGAATTTGGTTCATTTAATTTTTTTCTATTACCACCTGTTTTCAGTTGTAATTTCCCTACACCGTGTAATCTATTAAATATCAATTTCACAGGAGAAACATCCAAATTTGAAGCCGAACCTTGAACTTTTCCGTTTTGATACATAAAGTTTGTATTATATTTTTCTTCCTCTTTATAATTAATATCCTTATGTCTATCCTTTTCATCTATTGTTTTACTTGTTATTCTTTGAGACGTTTTTCCATATAACAATTTTTCTTTCAAATTATATATACCTTCAGTAGTTTGATATAACGTATTATAATGGTTTTCATCACCACTTGTTTCTATAGTAAAATCAACAATCCGCTCTTTCACATAAGCATACCCATCATCACTAGCAGACATAACGTTTCCCATGTCACCTTCATCCAATGCCTTAACAAATGACTCATACTCTATCTTTTTTTCAAAAAAGCTACATGCTTGTAGTAGGATGATTGCTACTATTATAGTAATCATTTTAGAAGCCCTTTTTTTGTTCATTTCATCATCACACTACTCTCTCTCTATTCAATCAGATAAGCTTTATCTTACTTAGTTGAAGAAGAATCATTTTTTCACTTCTATATTCATTGCAACTATTTTTCAATATACTTATTCCACTATATTTTATACTTAGCAACGAATTACTCTTTAATAATGAATAAGGTTCCACCATGACTTTATCCCTTCAATTCACACACTCACTTAATCACTTATCATTTTTATATTGTTTTTCATAATTCACATAATCTTTTTTAGCTTCCTGATCATTATCCTTTTTATCACTAAAATTCACAGATATTTGCTGAGTATGTGTTAATAATTTCCCCTCACTATTTTTCTTTTCATATACAATTAAAATTGTTAATTGTATTATTTGCATTGGATGCTGTTTCGTATCTTTAGAATCGTTAAAATTAAATGCAATTGATGCTTTTTCAAAACTATCATATTGTAAATTCAATTTATCGTTAATTATTTCTTGAAATTGTGATTCCGTTAACATAAAACCAACTGTATTTGGTTCATTAACTTTCTTTTTATCTCCCTCTACTTTCAGTTGTAAATTCCCAACACCTTGCAATCTATTAAAAATTAGTTTTACATGTGAAACATCCAAGCTCGAATCAGAACCGTAAGCCTTTCTATCTTTATACATGAACCTAGTGCTATATTTTTCTTCTTCTTTATATTTATTATCCTTATGTCTATCTTTTATGTTCGTAATATCACTTGTTATTTTTTGATTGGTTTCTCCATATAATAAATTTTCTTTCAAATTAAATATACCTTCAGAAGTTTGATATAGCGTATTATGAATTCTGTCATCACCATTTTTTTCTGTGGTAAAGTCAATAACCCGTTCTTTCACATACGCATATCCATCATCACTCGCAGACATAACCGTCTTCATATCACCTTCATCCAATGCCTTTACTAATCTCTCATACTCTATCTTCGTCTCCCCAAAACCACATCCACTTAATAAACTTGATACTATTGACAGAACTATCATCATCTTAGCTTTCTTCTTTAACTTCATACTGACACCCCGTTGATTTCTCTAGGCATTTTTAAGTTCATTATGTTCTTTTTTGGAAAGTAATACATTTCACCTTTACTTACTGGTATTTTTTCACTTATATGAATTATATTAAAGATACTTTAATTTTTAATACCATCGATATATATACAATCCTTAATTGTTTATATAATATGTTCGAATTTTCAGAAATCAAAACTTATTTTATTTCTTTCGCTTTCTTTTCCTCTCTCTCTTTATAACGCTTTAAGAATTCCTGGCGTTCCCTATCATGTTCCTCCCATGAAATATAAAATGATGGAAATTTAAATCTGCAATAGGCTAATAATTGGAACTCTGCTGCACCTATGGCTACCGCGTACATGATGAACGTAAATATAAAGTAACCAAACATTATGCTCAATGAGTAATTATTTTGTATATAAATTAAAACAAGAAGAATTAGTACATAAATTGCCACACCAAACATTACATTTTTCTTTACCTTATTAAAAAATGAAGTAAATCTTTCTCCCATACTAAATGCACCTTTACTTGCTTGTTTAAAAGTATCAACTGTTGTTACACCATGAACAAGTATTGCTCCTAATACTAGTAAACCTACATAAATAAGCGTAGTAAAATTAATAGAATAATTACTCATCCCTGGAAGAACAAATGCCGTAAGACCTATAGTACCTAACTGAAACGCATATAATAATATCACCAATGTCTGGAGCTTTTGAAATTTAAAACGTACCTTAGGGATCAGATATATAATAAAAAAGATTACTTGTAGGCTATGTAACAACAATTCCATTCTGACTATTACTGTGTCAAAAAGAGTCGGATAGTAATCCCAGCCAAATCTAATTAATGCTCCAAAAATAAAAAGCATCAATAACGAACTATAAAGCATTCCACCAAACATAAACAACATAGCTCCTTCAGGGCTTAAACGATTTCTACATGTAATTCTAAATTCATCTAAATCTTCTTCTTTTATATCCCACATCCAAGTTTCCCACCTTTAACTACCTTTACTTAAATCATGTAGATTTAAAATAAAAACCTTCTCATTTACATGAAAAGAGAAGGTTCTATTGGCACCATATAGCTTTATACTATTCAAAACTATCTCTTTTGAGATGCTTCATTTATAACAGATAAAAAATTTTTCAAAAATGAAATCAAGTTACTGCTCCTATTATATTACTGCGCTTCATCTTCTGGAGCTAAAACGTTCATATGATATTCTTCTAGCTTAGCAACTAATGTTTCTCTGTCTATTTCTAATAAGTTCATATGAATATTAAACGGTACAAATCCAGTACGCTTATTAATTCGATACATCCGTTGCGCTTTCGTTGGTAAAGAAGCTATATATTGCTCTTCAACATCATCCTCTATCAAAACTCCTAAGAACGACTGCCTGCGAATTTTATAGGGTAAAATACTATTTACATCTTTTAAAGCGATTTTCACAGGATATTTAGCATCATTAATAACCGTAATATACTCTGATTCTAAAATGGCTACTGGTGTTCTATTCATAATCTTCTTAAATATTTTCCACAAAGCAACTAACATGATTAATGCACCGATCCCAACTATAGCCCCCCTTACATAGTAAGCTTCCTCAGACGAGAAAGTGAATATAACAAAAATAAGCAACAAAACTTCAATTACAACGAATAAAAAAAACCTTCTGATTAATTTAACTTTCGATTCATAAATATAATATTTTTCCATATGATTCTCCTATTAATTTCGGTATTATAAATCTATTTTGATTTGTGCCTCTACATCACAACACGTTCTTGATTTATCCTATCATCATGTAACTCCTACTTAATCTCCCGACATGTTTAAACTATCGCTCTTTCTGCCCATGCTATTTCTAAGATAAAAAATGAAGGAACGGGCTAAGATCAGATACGTATAGCTGGACAGTAGGGTGTATGACATACTTTAAATAATGATTAAAAGCCAAACCGATATACAGACAAAAGAAGATAATCAACCACAAATAATAGGTGATTATCTGTCTTTTAATAGACTTTTTTTATTTTCACTTCGTTCATGTAATAATTATATTTTTGTAGATAAATTTAACGCCGCACAAAAAGCTTTTTTAGTTTGCAACATAGAATTAACCCTTTTTACTTTTTCTAACAAACACAAAATACATCGATAGCATTATTATTAAGCCTATCCCACCAACCAATACACCTCCATATTCTTTCTGATATAAAAAAATAAACATAGTAACAATAAAGCTCGGTATTGACAAGATAATGAGCCATTTCCCCAGAAACTCTGCTACTTTATATAAAATTAAAAAAATAAACATAATCCCGACAATAATAGGTGCTATTACACTTTCAAATAAACCTTTTTCTGTTTTTGCAGTTTTAGGATCTTTATCCAAGGCGTTACATTCCTCTCTCTACTATTTAACTTATAAATAATGTTTTCATTCCATTTTCAAAATTCCCTTTTGATAATTGAGATAAAGTAAATGTACTATTATCGTCTAGTTGTGATAAATCAAATATAGTACTATCTTCTAAATGAGATAATATCCATTGTGTATGTGCTGTTTCAATAATAAAGAAACCTTTATCTGAAATAACCTCACCTTTGTCTTGTGTATCAAGTCGCATAACACTGTATATACTTTTTGTTGTTTTTATATCATTTAGGAAAACTTCTGCATGTGAAGGTTTTACACCGTTCTCAATTAAAATATTTTTCCCCTCTTCAATAGACAAAGTAATAAGATTACCAATTTCTTGTACTACATGATTTGGTAAAGTTTCTTCTAAATCAATATTTATATTTTGTTTTTCAATCTCAATTTGCAATAGATTTTTTGCTTCTGCATACAATTCATAATCTGATAAATTTTTAATTGTATGTACAATTCCATTCGTACTTTGATATGAAATATTAAAGTCACCTTGATTATAAATATTACCAGTGATTGTTATATCATTTTGAAAATCAATTTTTTGCAATAAAATAGAAATAGATGGACGATTAAAAATATTAAATAATATTTCTACATCAGGCTTTGGAAATACTTCTTGTTTTTGTTCATCAAATGTTAGTAAATTCCTTGCTAATAAGGAATGTGCTGCTGTTAAAAAGATCTTTTCTGTTTCCGTTTCTTTAAGCTCATCATAAACTATTTGTAATAGTGATTTGGCAAAGGGTTGATTATCTTTATAATTTAATAGGAATGCTAATTCTTCTAAAGAAAACGTATATTTTTTTTCCATAACTGTTAAAAAGTCTAGTTAAAAGACTTTTATTCCCCTCTTTTCTTTAATAAGTTTATTCAAACCATTTTTTTATAGATTTTGTAAAATTCGATGCATATTCTTTCATTTTTTTTCGTGGTGCAATATATTCAAATGCTTTACTAAACACTGTACTTCCTACAGTAGCTCCAATTATTCCACCTGCAATAGCTCCAACAGCAGTACCGATACCAGGGCAAATTAGTGTACCTAATGCACCTCCCGCTTCTACACCACCTACACCTCCAGCCCACGAAAAGTAAGTATTACCTGCAACTTTTGCTACAGAATAAGTGACGTCGGTTGCCTGCTCAACCCCGGTTTTGTCTGATTTAAGAGCTGTATGAAGTTCACCTACTTCAAATGCAGAGTTTATTAATACCGCCGGTATACCAAAAGGTTTCAAATTTTTTATTATATGTTTTGGAACATTAATTACTTTAATACTGTTCTCAGGTAATGAGTGATTTAAATTCCCTACTTTTGCAGCTACTTTCTCAATTGTGGAAAATTCTTGTGCAACTTTCCCCATAGTTGTAACTGCCTTCCCGACTAATGGAATTTCCTTTAGCCCTTTCCCAAAAAGACTCTTAGAACTTGCTACAGAGAACGCTGAATTTACCCCTTTAAGCCATTTACTCCATGTATTCGCGATTTTTCCATTCGCTAAGAAACCTTTTTGAATATCAATAAGATCAGCACGTTTAGGTTTAGCATTTTGAACAAAATTTAATGCTCCTAATACGAATCCCATTTTTCCAGTTATAACTGTTCCTTTCGTTGCAAGCATTAAAAGAATATCTCCAATGCTCAATCCATCTCCTGAATTTCCATTACTCCCCCCCGTAGTGCTATTATTTATGGTTCCGTACCACTTGCTAGACATAATTTTTTCTATTGAACTACTAGAAAAATCTCCACTATTAGTTCGTATTTGATTCATTCCACTGTCTAATGCATGCATCATTTCACGAAACGCTTGCAGGTCATTTTGTTGACTGTTATAAGTTTCTAACTTTTCAAGCGTGTCACTAATTTCTTTTTGGCTTTTTACAGATCCTTCCGTAATTCCTGAGGATGATGGATATTGAATTGCAATAATATCACTAATGGATCCTACCGTTTGTCTCGCTTCGTCATTAGAGTGATTAAACCCTTCATTGTATCCATTAATTCTTTTCTTTACATCATCCAAATAAATTCCGTAAATTTTGACATCTGCATCACTGTCAACCGTAGAACTGAAATCCTCCATTGTTTTTTGAAATTGACCTTTTAATAACTCAGCTGATTCCATATAACTAGAAATAATTTTCCCATGAACCATGGCTAAATACCCTTTAATTCCATCAGCTGTTTTCCCTTGAAAAGAGCTAATTTGTGTAACACCCATTATTTTTTGTAATACTGATTCGAAATGTTGATTTAACTCTTCAACATTTGAATTAAAGCGCGTTTGAAGTTCTTTCACTTCCTGTAATTCAATATTTTTGTCCACCTTACATCCCCCCTATTTCAAAATTAATGGCCCGGAATGCTGCTTAAACTTTTTTCAAGTTGTTCATCTTGTTCGACTATTTTCTCCCCGGCTTGTTGTATGTTATTTAAATCATTTTCTAATAACTGTTCATATTGCTGCACCTTTTGAGATAACATTTCGATTGCTTCACAAAATTGAGTTAATCTAGTCAAATTCGTACGACTCAACTTCATATCATTAAATTTCGTTTTCCCTAAATCACTAGCACCACTTTTCAAATCACTTACTTTCGCATCAAATACCCCTTTATTTAATTTAATTTCCCCCATTTATCATTTCCCCGCCTTCTGTACTTCTACTTGAATACTAGCGTCAACCATTGAAACACTTCTACTTAAAGAAAGAATACTAGACTCACATGCAGCGATTTCTCTTTCAAGCCGCCGTATAGCTTGATCGATGTCTTCTTGCACTCTCCCTAGTTCTCCAATAAACCTCCCCAAATTAGAAATAACTTGTTGTTCATACGTTTCTTTAAAAGTAGTTGCTCTTTGCCCTTTCCAACTACTCTCGTTTATTTCTAAAGACTTAAACTGCTCTTGATTTTGTTTAATTGCTTCAAGATTATTTACAAATTTCCCTTTAGCAGTTATTAGCCTTCGTAGTTTCATTTGTAATTCAGCCAATTGCCCTTGTTGATGACTTATACTACTTAATAAACCAGATTTTTGACTATTTAATTCCTCTATCCCCATGCAAATCCCCCCTTAAATAGTTGGCACTTTAATTCTAGTAGCAAAACGATTTTCAACAAAATACCCTTCAAATGGATTTAATTTTGTACTACTTAAATCTTTATTAGATACATCAAAGACCATTTGGCCTGATGATTTTCTAAGTAAAATAACATGAGATTGCGTTTTTATTGTTTTTGAAACTAAGTCGTATCGACTGTCAATTGAATCAACATCACAGCCAATTACGAAGTGGATGCCCATAAATGCACCATTTGTGATTAATTCCGCTAAACTATATATATCGCTATCTTCTAAATTACTTAAAATATCATTTACATCTGCAATTACGATTACAATCGGCTTAAATTTCTTAATAAATTCAGCTGGGTTCACTGTTTCACTTGATGCTTCCTGCTCTTCTTTAAACGCCGCTTCTCTCGATTTATAAGCATTTGTAACTTGTTTAATCGTTTTCTCAATTCCTGTTTTTTCAGCTACATATAAAGCAGCACTCTCTCTATAGTTTGAGAAATTACGTGTTCTTGTATCAATTAAACCTAGGTCAAAGTGTCCACTACCAGCTAATTGTTGAAGGAATTGATGAACTACATTTTCAACTTCATCTTTCTTGATTCCCCCTACAACAATATTAGACGCTTCTGTTAAATCTAATTCGAGAGGCGTAACGCTTTCTGTCTCTACACCAAATGTTAGTTTGCCTGCTTCAATAATTTTCCTTGTTTCTGGCCATGCAATAAATTCTTTGTATTCCAGAACTTCAGGTACCATAGGAATTGCTTTCGGTCTTTCTCCATCCCAGAAGGAATCCATCTCTTTTCCTTCAGCTTGTATATTTTCAATTCGAGTAAGTACATCTTCTCCATCTGTCGGTAAAGCTGTTTGGAAGATTGTTGGTTCGTCAATTTTAACTAAACCACGGCCTGCTAATTCTTCAATTTTTAACTCTGTTCTTCCTACAATAGCTCTAGATTCTGCCTCATCTATCATATATAGAGCAATTTGTAGTTTAATATTTGTATTTACTTGTACTCTCAATGCATTTTGACGTGTAGCCGTAAGCATTAAATGAATTCCTACCGCTGCCCCTTCACGTACAATTTGTGCAACAATGCGTTCAAAGTCTTCGACAAATCCAGCCTCTCTAACAGCATCATAGTTATCTAACGTAATTAATACTGTTGGTAATACTTCTTTACTAGCTCTCTCATACATTTCAAGACTTGCAACGCCATATTTACTTAGCAATTGCTTTCTATCTTTTAATAGGTCTTCTATGCGGCGAAGAAACTTCTCACATTTTTCAACTTGGTCTAGTGTAATGATGTCTGCCACATGCGGTAAAGATTTTAATGGCATTAAACCATTTGTTCCGAAGTCTAATAAATACACATGCAAATGCTCCGGACTATGCTGACGAGCTACATCCATAATGACTGATTGTAAGAATGTTGATTTTCCGTAGCCTGGACTTGAGAAGACCGCTACGTGTCCGTCTTTACTAATATCTAGTGTTAATGGTGTTTGTGATTGTAATTCAGGCTGATCTAGTAGACCAACTGTTGCTTTTAATGGTTTCTTTTCTTTCGTCCATGCTTCTTTGAACTGAATAGCGTGTAAGTCTTGTAAATATACGCTTTCTGGAAGTGGTGGTAACCACGGTCTAGCTAACGCTTCAATTTCATTTATTTCTGCGTAATCGTGAATGTAGTCA
The DNA here is from genome assembly GCF_008042285.1 of Bacillus sp. AR13-1. Classification (NCBI taxonomy): domain Bacteria; kingdom Bacillati; phylum Bacillota; class Bacilli; order Caryophanales; family Bacillaceae; genus Bacillus; species Bacillus sp. AR13-1. The sequence continues at coordinate 17,624 of NZ_QNUA01000057.1, read as the reverse complement.
ATAACAGCATCAAGTTCAGATGGTACGCTTATTACTTCTTTACTACTACCAAGTCCACTTAAGTCTTTACTTAATATTTCATATTGTCCTAGATCATTTATTGCATAGATCGTTGCGTCTAAATGTTCTTTATCCTCTTTGTTTTCTACATAGTCTGCTCCGCTCCAAGCTGATTGGAATAGTTCATAAATTTCATTATTCCCAACTTGTAAGTAAGCACGTCCTGGTAATGTAATTTCAGCAGCATCTGGTGTTTTTAAAATTTCATTACTATCTGACGTATTTTGAACTTTTAGTGCTAGTTTGAATTTCGAGTTACTCCAAATTTGATCATCTACAACACCACTCGGTTTTTGAGTAGCTAAAATTAAATGAATTCCGAGTGAACGCCCAATACGAGCTGTTGAAACTAACTCTTTCATAAATTCTGGTTGTTCTGACTTCAATTCCGCGAATTCATCACTAATTAAAAATAGATGTGGCATCGGTTCACTTACTAAGCCTTCTTTATACAATTTTTGATACTGATTAATATGGTTTACATCATTTTCCCCAAATAATCGTTGTCTTTTTTGTAATTCAGCTTTAATTGATGCGAGCGCTCTCATACTTTGTGCTCCATCTAAGTTCGTAATTGTTCCTAATAAATGCGGTAAGTTTTTAAATAAATTCGCCATACCGCCGCCTTTATAGTCAATTAGTAAAAAGGCAACTTCGTAAGGATGGAAATTGACTGCTAGAGATAAAATATACGATTGTATAATTTCCGACTTACCTGAACCGGTTGTACCTGCTATTAAGCCGTGTGGCCCGTGAGCTTTTTCATGTAAGTTTAAGTTTACGATATCTTCTTTACCACGTAATCCAAGTGGTACAGCTAAAGATTTATGTGCTGCATTTTTCTCCCAACGACTTGTGATATTCAGTTCTTTTATTTTTTCAACACCATACATTTCTAGGAATGTTACGCTTTCTGGAATACTATTTTTTAAGTTTTGCAAATGGTTTAACGGTGCCAATGCACGTGAGACATCTTCTAAATTGAACCCTTTCGGTACATGATTCAATTTAAATTGACGGTTAACAAGCTCTCCTTGCTCTAAGATGATGTTCCCTTGTTTTGCATCTCTTATATCAATTACCGTTTTCACGTGCTCCGGTAAACTTTGCATAACATCTTGTACAAATACAAGTGATACACCTAATTGACTCGGATCATCATTAAAGAATTCCATAACAACATGGTCTAGTATTAGTTTTTCATCTGTAATGAGAACGACATAGTGCGGTGCAAAGTACATTTTTTCATTAGTTGAACTTTTTTCATCTAGTTTTAATTTTCGTTCTTTCAATATTTGATACAAACTATTTAACACTTGATCACGACTACGATCATGGTATACAAATCCACGTACATTTATATCTCGAACACTTCCATGAGGTAGCCAGCGCATCCAATCCCATTTTTCTTTTTCTTCTTCAGGAAAAATAGTAATAAACTGCAAGTCATAATAACTATGGAATAACGCGGTTTGCACAACTAATAATTGTAATTGTTCTAACACTAAAGAGCGTTGTCCAATATAGCCAACCGGTCCATTTATCAAATCTGTTACAACAGGTACATCTTCCAAAGAAAGATAACGCTGTCTTAGTTCACGTGCTATATCAATTAATTCATCTTTCGTTTGACTAAATTCTTCTTCATTAAATTGGATTTCAAAACTCGTATTAGCTTGTCCTGTCCCAACGCTAAATGTTAAGAAATCATGATGTAGCATTGTTTTTTCATATATACGTGGATTTACTTGCACAGCCATATTACGTATTACTTCAACATTTGGATTATGAAATTGTAATGCATGACGCTGCTTTTCACTTTCTGCATGTAAATCTTTCGTTTTTTGTTTTATATACGCTCTATAACTTTTATCACGTTCAACAATGTCAATTTTATATTGCTTTAAATTTTTTATATAAGATGTGACAGAAACAATAATCGTTACTAATGTCATCGCTATCGATGCAATAATAAACATTCCATATTTCATAAAGATAGCGAGTAATACCGTTACGACAATCATGACAAGAGATGGTGCAATAATTCTCGCCAAATGCTCAGTCGGTTTTGACGGCATACTTGAAGGTTTTGCAATTGTCATTTTCTCTTCTGGTTCACGGTAAATAATACGTGGTGAACGATGATAGTCTGGATAACCACTTTGATAATTCGTTTCGGATTCTACTAAAATAGGTAACGTAGATTTAACGTTCTCTTCTGAAGACAATACTTGAATATCTTCACTGCCTATCTCTACTAAAACACCATCAAAATATAATTGATCTCCTGCTTCTAACATAGCGCTATCTTTTAGCTTCGTATAATTATGAAATACATCCCCTTCATATACGTTTACTCTAAAAGAATCGTACAACGTTTCACGAGATAGCATTAAATCCACATTTGTCCCGATAATAGAAATATCATCATAACTGTTTTGACTAATTGTAAGAGAATGTTTCGTTCCGATATCAAACACTTTAGTTGTACCAATAATAGATATAAAGATTTTCAAGCTCACATCTTTAGTTTTTCCAATCTCAAATTCCTTATTGAACTCTATTAATTGATTTTGTACCATCCAAGCGTTCACTTCATTATTCCACTTTAATTCTACTTCTTGTTCTAAACTTGGATTCGTAATATCATTTGTCCACTCTTTTCCAATCGACACTATTGATTGCTCATTTGGATGTAATGTGCACTTATATATTTTGTCTCCATAAGTCAATACTAATAGTTGCTCCATCCGTGTTCACTGCTCCTTTTCAACTGTCTCATCAAGTCCTTGCTTACTCTTTTTTCTCTGTGGCCGACAAGTCTTTATCGCTTGATGAATTACCATATTTCTTTTTATACTCATCTAATTGTTGCTCATATGTTTTTAACTTTTGATCACGCTCTTCTCCTGACAAGTCCGGATTATTTTTCAGCGATTCAATTTGTTTAACAAGGCCGTACATAATAAGCTGCGGATCATCAAGTGTCTTAGCTAAATCTAATGATTTATCAAAATCACCTTTTCCGTTATACATCCAATAAAGTAAATACTTTTCATCACTTTTCAAACTAATATTTTTCATAATTGCTTTCTTTTGATTTTCACCTAGTTTTTCAGCTGTAATGTATGCAAATGCTAACTCATATTTAGACGCAACCGGTAATGATTCAAATTCCTCTTCATTTAATTGAGTAATTACTTTGTCATAATCAGTTGCTATGAAACTCGCATTTGCTTCTAATAATTTATTTTGATAAGGAAATTTTATAAAAGTGAAATATATTAAAGGAGCAGCTAAAATCACAGTCGCCGCTATGAAGGAAAAAGCTAAGTATTTAAACGATTTATAGCTTTTTTTAGGTACTAACTGCATATTTTTTTCTGTTTTTGTTTGTTCCTTCTCAAAGCTGTCATCAAGAAATTGCAGTAATGCATCTAAGCTTTCCATTTGAGCAACCGTCTGTTCAAATGTTGTTTCTTTTGCATCTTTTAGTAACCCAGCATACAAATCATCAAAATTGTGCTTTTGGGAGAATAAAGCGATAATTAGACACTTATATTGTGTTAAAAATTGCTCTTCTAACAACGGGGTTGGTGGAACAATATCTCGAATTCCTCTATGTATAATACTTGGCATTAAATTAGCATTAAAAACTATATTGTCCGGATGTAAAAAGAACGTGATTCGTTTATTTAAATATTTACGAAACTGCGCAACATTTCGAAGCAGTCTTAATTTCTCATTTCTTCCAAAACGGCTAAGATCATCCCACTTATATAATTTTTTATCCACTTGAAATATAAAGGTAAACATATCATCCGTTTCCTCTATCGTTAATGGTACAAATTCAGATGATGCGCCCGTAATTACATCAAATTGACGGAAGTCTTTTATACGTGTTTGAGATTTTGTCATCTCCAATTTCCAATTTTCCTTTTCTATTTGAAATTGATAGTTCATTGCATCAATTTGAATTGTTTTTTCCGTCATTTTTATCCTCTTCTCCTTTTCTTTATAACCCGTAATAACTTATTTTCAAATAACTAAAAGTAAACATATTCTTTATAAAACTTGTAAAATATCTCCATCTGTTATTTGGTGATCGATTAAACGATCATTATCTGTTAAAACAATTGACTTATTCTTTACTTTAATTACAAAATGTGAACCTTCATGATTATCAATCTTTAGCGTATCTAATAAATTTTTCAACAAATATTTAATAGATTGATGATTCGGAATACGTAAATCATATGTATTTTCATTCCATTTACTAAAATCTACCGTTACATTAATATGTGTTTGTATTGCCATTACTTTACCTCCAACTTTTGCGAAGAACTGTATAAATACCGATGCAAATAAGTACAATGCCACCGCCAAATAATAATATTATTGTTGTACTAATTGGCTTTTCATTCATTGTTTCATTATTCGCTACTTCATCTGCACTTTTTCTGACAACGTATTCACTGCTAAACAAACTATTTTTCGTATCTTTAACACTATTTATTTCTTTTTGTTTTATAAAAAGAGAATCTCGTAAAACTTCCATATCTTTTTGTTCTTTCTTTTTCTTTTTCTGAATTTCTTCTTCTATTTCTTTATTAAATAACTCAATCGATGCTTTATCTAATTCCGTTTCCTTATGTTCCTTTTTATTTTTTTCTTGGTCGCTTTCTTCAAGTCGATCCACTTTAAACTTAATCTTCCCATCATCACCAAGATAACTGTCAGCCGCGCTCCTTATCGGTAGCGCGACAAACAGTAAAAGGATAGAGAGAAATGATAACTTAGCCACTATGCTCCATTGTTTGATCATTTACTTCTTTTTCCTCCCATTTCTTATGCCATACAAATAGATTACTAACTAATCCGATAATGGCAATTACAAACAACACGATGAAAATAACTTTTCCAGTATCTTTACCGCTAATAAAATCATTTAGAAAACTTTCTATATACTGAAGTGGTGAGAACTGACGTACCTTTCCAACAGACGACATTTGATCTACTTTACTTCCAACTGCTTCAGTTAAAAATAGGTACATACTTAAAAATACTAATAGAATAAACATCCCTACCATTTTTATTTGTCGTAATAAGTATGTTGAGACCAATACAAACGCCATCATAATGATTGTGATAAACGCAATCCATAATAAACTTTGATCTTGACCGAACTGTAAAAGACGTCCAGAAATGATACCTATACTAATTCCTTCCACAATTGATATACCGAATGCCACTACTGTAGTTGGTACATTCATATCAATTAATGAGAACTTCTCTTCAAAATGATCTGATTGCGTTCGTTTCTTTTCTTGATTCGCAATTGCGTATGCTGTAAATAACGCAACAATAAAACAAGTTAATACAATTAAATATGGTGTAAAAGCATTACCAGCTACAATGACTCCATCATTTTGTTTCTGAACTGGACTAGATAAAAATTGATATAACATTTCATTTTGGCGATCACCAATTCGGCTATTAGCCAAAATTTTAGTAAAGTTTTTGGAGAATGATTTATCATCGTCCATTTTCTTTGTAAAGTCATTTAATAATGAATCAGCCTTTGAAACAATTGTCGTTCCACTGTCTTGAATTTCTTTTGCTTGTCCATTAATTTGATCAAATGTTTTATATACATCGTCTGATGTTGTTAAACTATGCTTCGAACTCTCGACCAATGACTGACTTTGCATCATTAATGATTTAATACCAGAATCTAACGATAAAACAGCTGTTTGCTCACCAGTATTATTTGTTGTTAGCACTTGCTGTTCTTCAACTAGCTTTAAGCTACTCTCACGCCATTTCGCTAAACCTTTTAAATACTCTCCTAAATTTTCATTCATACTAGTTGCTTGCTGCGTCGTTACATTTAATTTCTCCGCTAGTAGCATTGAATTTTGATCCGCACTAGTAATGAATTGTTGATAAGAGTCTATTTTTTGTTTTAAACCTGTCATATCTTGCTTTACTTCTGTCGTAATACTTGATGAAACAAGATTTGAAATTAAATCAATTAAGCTTTGTTTATTTAATACGTAGTACAAAGATTGTTCAGTTGCAATTGCATCTAAACTTCCCTCTTCTAGCTTAGGACCTACATCTTTCGTTCTTAAATCAATCCCATAATACATTTCGTACAGACTAATTAAACCTTGATAACTTTCAACTGTATCTACTGCTTCTTTTATTAATACACTAGATATATTTTTTGTTAATTCTTCTGATTTTTGATGTACAACTTGATTCGTCGTACTTTCAATAGTCGTTGAGTTACCACCTTGATTTTGGTTTCCTCCGTTACCTGTTCCAGGGTCTGGGTTTCCTCCATTACCTGTTCCAGGGTCTGGGTTTCCTCCATTACCTGTTCCAGGGTCTGGGTTTCCTCCATTACCTGTTCCAGGGTTTGGGTTTCCTCCATTACCTGTTCCAGGGTCTGGGTTTCCTCCATTACCTGTTCCAGGGTCTGGTTTTTTTCCTTTTCCAGTTTTTGGGTTTCCTCCATTACCTGTTCCAGGGTTTGGGTTTCCTCCATTCCAGGGTTTGGGTTTCCTCCGTTACCTGTCCCAGTTCCACCTTCTTGGTTTTCTCCGTTACCTATTCCAGATCCACCTTCTTGGCTTCCTCCGTTATTCCCTGTTGTATTTTCCATTTTTTTGATAATAGGTTTTTTAGCATTGTGTACTAACGGCATTATGCCATACTGTGATTTATGAACCACATTTTCCACCTTGCTGTTTTCAGTTTGTGTTCCTTTATCTTCTTTATTAGGTTCTTCTTTTTCAGAACTAGTTTCTTTTTTATGATTCCCACTCAATTTCCAGTCCCACATTACAGGAGAGAAAACATCTATATTGATGTTTGTATTTTTTAACTTCACATGCAGATTAATCTTTATATCCCCTTCATTACGAGGAGGTATTGTAATTTCTCCTGCTTCGCTTTGAAGAAAGTCACTTGTACGATCCACATCATCAATATGTAAAGCCTCAGTATTTCCATATAGTTCAAATTCTTCTGGAATATTTATCTTCAAGGTTTGTGTAGATTCCATTTTAATTACGTTCGCCGTATCACTAAATGTAATTCCCTCTTTATAAAGTCTATCCTTTACTTCTTTAATGGCATTTCCTAAAGATATTTTATTTACAGGGTCATAATAAAAATTATTTTCTTTATTATATTTATTTGTAAATTGGATTACATTTTGCAGTTGTAATTTCGTTGCATCTGGCAATTCACTTTGAACGATTTCTTCCATGTTTAAACTAGGTAATTTTGCAATTAAACTTTCGATTTGTTTCTTTATTCGAACATCTGGTTGTTTCATTAATGTATTTATAAAGATTTCTTGCTTTCCATCGTTCGACATAGATTGCTTTAACTTTTTAATTATCGTCCCTTGAATATCACTTTCTAACTTTCCTGCAAGTTCTGTATCATATTCTGACACTTGTTTTTTTACATCTGTTAAATATTTTTGAATTGCTGAAGCATCAGCTAAAATATTTGGTTCTTTCTCTGAAAGCGTAAATTGATTTGTAATAACTTTATTAGCAGATTCTAATGCGCTTAACTGCTTTAAAACATCGCCTGTATTCATATCACTCATGTATTGATTAAATTGATTCGTGAAATTATTCGCTAACAGATTATTATCAGTTTGCATTTTTTGAAAGTTATTAAAACCATCTAAATACGTATTGTTAGATTTATTCCCTTCATCTAACGCTAAACCGAAACCTTTTAAAACATCCTGAAATCCTTTGAAACTAGTAACAGAAACCCCAGTATAATCTTGCACTGTTTTAAATTGATTTGTATAATTTGCCAAAGGACTATGTACATCTTTTTTGTACATAGTTGTTTGAACGTTTCCTTTTTCAATTATTTTGCCTATATTATCTTGTGCACCTTGCAACTTACCGATAATACTTGCAAAATAAACGTCGATGATTTGCTTATTGAAATCCTCTAAAATTGTAGACGCCGTATTTTCAGCCTCAGCTTTCAAATCTTTATTCCCAGTTGCATTTACTTTGTAGTTTAACGTTAATTTCTCTGGTAGTTCTGAATCAATCGCAACAGCTTTCCTAGAAAAATCATTAGGTATTACAATCATCATATTGTAATTATTATTTTTCAAACCATTTTCTGCTACTCCGCGACTAACTACGTACCATTCTTGTTTCGTATTTTTATTTACATTTTTAACAAATTGATCTCCAAACGCTATTTTATTCCCTTCAAATACAGTTCCTTGATCTTCATTTACTAATGCAACTGTCATTTTTGGCGTGCTATTCTCATTAGCTTTCTTAACATTTTGATTTAATGCTAAATAGGAGACTCCTGTTGATAGCACAAGAGCTAAAATAATAAACAACAAGATGCTCCACTTAAACTTTTTCACTACTTATCACTCCTGCGGCTGCGAGTCTATTAAGTTAAGGACTCCTTATCTTACTCTAGTTTTAAAGCAATTTAGCCATACAACAAAAGTTGCATGGCTAAATTATATATTTCTTTTGCCCGTTTTTATTGTAGACCGAAATTACGAGAAAGATCTTCGTCGTGTCTAGCAACAGCCTCTGCAGTTTTATTAAGCTGCATATTAATTTCTTGTAATAGCTCTGCGAAGTTTTGTACTTTTGGTTTTAATTGATTGAACTGTTGATCAAAACCTTCGAAAGCACGACCTTCCCATTCTCCTCTTAATTCATTTTGTAAGTTTTGTAACTGACGTAAAATGTCCTCAATTTGATTTGCACCTTGTCCATATCGAGTCGCTTTTGATTTAAGCTCCTCTGGTGACATACGAATTTGTCCTGCCATTATTAAATCCCCCTTAAAATTTTAAAATAGTAAAATTAACCCAAAATCAATTCTACAAATTGATTATATCAATAATTTAAAAATTTCTAAACAAAAAAATGATATTTTTCCAAAATTTCTCTTTTAACATAATAACATTATATTATATAATATAAATTTATTGTTTTTTTAAAAGGACTGCTAAGCGTTTCTACCTCTATTTAATAATAAAAAGAAAACTTTTTTTACCCAAAATTCAGAATATAAACTTTACAAATTACATACTCATTTTCTTTTTCTTGTTTCTTCGCCCACTTAAAATCGTTTTCTCACTTCAACGTCATGATTACTTGTCTTTCAACGAAGCCAAAATCTTCGTACATTTCTTTTGCAAAGTTCCCTGTAAATACATTCAAGCGAATTTCTGAATACTTTTCTTGTAGTTCCTTGATCCCAGCTTTCATTAGTTTTCGTGATAATCCTCTCCCGCGATACTCTGAAAAAACATACAATTCATAAATAAAACCGAGTTTTTCACGAGAGAAATAGTCCACATTTTCTCCTATTAGTATCCATCCCACTACTTTATTTTCTTCCTTTGTAACTATATAATATGCCCCTTTTTCTACTAAAGGTTTTGTAATTTCAATCGCTTTTTCCGTACTTAGTTGACAATTCCCTCTCGTTCCTTCGAAAAGTGATTGAGCTGCATAATGTAATATTTGTTGCGTTTCTTCCTCATCTGCTTTTGTAATCATTCCTTTCTCCCTCCTGCCCTCTAATCATCATTGAAATACCATTTTCAAGACCGTCTGACTCAATTACAATTGCCATCAATCCTTTTTCCGTACTCGTTTCATGTAACTCTCCCTTCGCCCAAAACGCAGCTTGTCCAGCTCCTATCTTCACTTTTTCTTTATCTGATCCGCAAACAAATCCTTCTCCTTGTACAACTAGAAGCAGTTGAGATACAACTGCTTCATGATATCCAATAACTCCATTCGGTTGTAGATGCATAGAACCGATATGTATATTCCCTTTATGTTTTAATATTTTTGACATTATAAAGTTAGATTGAAATGCTGATATATGCTCTCCCACTTTTTCACTGAAATCAAAAATTTTCATTTCTGATCCTCCTTATATGTATAAAACCATTCTCACTGTTTGCAGCATATGCCCTTCGAAATCTTCTTCAAATTGCTCTAAAGCCGCAAAACCTTTTGCTTCATAAAATCGTTTTCCTTTTTCATTTTCCGCTTCTACATGAATGTACATTTTTCGAATCCCTTTTAACGTCGTAATCCCTTTTTGTAACAAAGCTGTCCCTATCCCTTTCCCTTGCTGATCTGGCAACAAATAAATCGCACCTAATTCTGCTTCGTTTTGCAGTCTAATTGGTGAAAAATTTGCAAAGCCAATTACTTCTCCCTCTTCTTCCGCAACAAATAAATGTGTATTTTCAAGGCGATATTTCATTTTTTCATCGGAATACGCTTCATTTAAAAAGTTGTCTTGAATCTCTCCCGGAATAATTCCTTCGTAAGTATCATGCCAAGCTATTTTCGCTACGTTTTGTACAGCATGAATATCTTCTTGCTTCATTTCTCTAATTACATATGTCATCTCGATGTCTCCATTCTCTTTAAATTACACTCTGCTAAAATACTAGAAGAAATGGCAAAACCATCTTCATAACTTACCTTAATTAATTTTAACTTCTCAATCGAAGCTAGTGTAACATCAAACTTTTCATATATATATTCCATTACACTTAAAAATTGATTTGAATTCAACCCATTAGCAATCGTGCAATGCGGAACCCATTTTCCTGGTACGTAATATGACTGTAGATTATCATGAAAAACTTTGAAATAATCATGATAAGAATGATGAAGTCTTAATAACTCATCAGTAATGGTTGGTGCTAGAAAGATCGTTCTATTAGTAGGAAAAGTTCCAACAGAAGGAAAAGTTACAGCAGCAATGTTCTCTTGAAAAACTACAAACTCCTCTAACTTCTCAGTATATAAATTAACATCTAACTCATTATAATCAGCCAATGTAATATGTGGTTCTACTCCGGCTAGTGGATTTGTTCCAATTATATTTGTTAATTCATTTTGCAATTCTCTAATTTTATTAGTGAACACACAATCAAATGTAGCAATGATAGCGTACATGCTTCCTCACCCCTTCGTTACACATAGCACTTCCCATTCTTCACGAATCATTCCCATTCGAATAGAATCATAGTATGTCCCGTTATAATATCGGCATTTTCGCATTCTTCCTTCTAAGCTCATTCCTATTTTCTCTGCTACTTTCATCATTCTTTCATTGCCAGACCAAGTTGTAAGCCCTACTCTACCAATCTCCATATTTTCAAATAGTAAGTCCCTATATAATGTTAATGCTTCTGTACCATATCCACCATTCCAGTATGCTGGGTCATAAATTACGATTCCCATTTCTAACCAACGCGTCGGTTTATGCTCCCAATAAAATCCGACTGTCCCTATAATTTGACCGTCATTTTCGACAATTAAATTCGATAGCGGCTCTTCTATTAAACGTTTTTGTGAGTTTTCTTTATATCGCGTATATTCTTGCATTGTTATTGGAAAGTATGGTGCATCCCATTTTTTCCACTCTGGATTTTCTTCTTTATATATGAAGCTCCATAATGTTTTGATATCTGATTCTTCTATTGTACGAATTGTAACTTTGTTCCCCTTTAATATAACGTTTTGCATAATTTCCTCCTACATTCCTCTTTATTTCATATACAATTATAATATTTTTTCAGAAAAATCAAAACAAAACTCCACTCTATTTTATATAATTTTGTTATATGATACGAATTATTTATATAAATTAGCCAATTTTTTCGAGTTTAATTTAGAAACTGAACTTCGGAAAAAATTGGATGAAGTACGAGCTCGTAGCATAGTTAATAAAAAACAGGAGGTTATATCCCTCCCATTTTAGCTAAATATTGCATTTCCCTTCTTTTCTACCTCAAGTAGAATTCCTTTCTCTATCCAGCCTTCTACACCATCTTTTTTAATTAAATCATATCCCATGCAGCTACCATCAATGAGAGAAACGATATCCCCTTTTCTAACGCCTATTTGCGCACAAGAAATATCCGTTTTCACTGTATACTCACCTGATTCAAGTTGCTTTATATACTCGTTTTTCACATAAAGTAGTTCATTTGTTCCTATTTGTTTACATACAGTAAAATCTTTCATTCTCTTCACAGGCTCTATGTAATAATGCGGATATGTAACCCCGCCCTGCATTACTGAATTCGCATTAAAATCGGCCAATACTTCATACTGCGGAAAATGATCTACATATGTATAGGAAAATGTATCATTTAAAATATCTCGATGAATAATAAATGCATTTAATTGCCCTGCTTCTTTAATCGCATTACCACCATCAATCGCAATAATTTTTTTCTCCTTATCAATAACTGGATTATTAGACGGCGCTTCTTCAGAATAGTTCACAACAGGCCAATGTCCAACAATTACGTACTTATCCGCTCGGTGTGACTTATTAAAAAACTCTGGCATTGCAATTGCATTTTTCCTGTCTGTTTGTCTCCAATTCTCTCTATCTTCAAGGCCAGCATGTACAAAGATATAATCATCAGTTTCAATAGCAGTTGGCAATTCTGTTAGCCACTTTATTTCTTTTGAAAAACGGCCCATCAATATGTTTTTCACTTCACAAATATCACTTTCTTCATTAACGGTAACGTTCAATTTCGCTAGCCATTCATTAAAAATTGTATTCTTTCTCGTACATAAATAATTTATTAGCGCAGGATTTTCATTTACAAACGCTTCAACTACAGCTTCACAATTCCCTTCAATTACATAAACATTTGGCTTGCTAACTACTAAATCCATCACATAGTTTACGACGCCAATGCTATCGTTCCCCTTCTCACAAAGGTCGCCATTTATAATTAAATAATCATCATCTTTAAAATTAACTTTATGTAATAATTCCTTTAAAAGATTTAATTCGCCATGAATATCAGATATTACGATAACTCTTACACCTTTTGGGATTAATAGTTTCTGAATTTTTTCCAAGTATAAACTCCCCTAACCTTCTTTTAATTCAATATTATCGTCTCAATTATAAAGAGACTATTCGACAAAATAAGTAATTAACCCTCCTCATTCTTCAATTCTAAATTAAAAGGGGGTTCCATATGTTCTCACACATAGAACCCCCTTAATATTATAATTCTTTATAAAAAGAATAACTTACCTTATCATAGCCTTCTCTTTCATAAAAACGATGGGCATCAACTCTTGGAAACGCTGATGTAAGAACGATAGAACTGCACCCTTTTTCTCTCCCCCATTTTTCTACATATGACAGAAGAACTTTACCATATCCTTTCGATCTGTGAGCTTCCGCAGTTACAAGGTCATATACGAAAACATGTTTCTCATTATAAAAGTTCGTACAAATTGCTACACCAGCAAGACAAACAACTTCATCATCTTCATTCTGTAACGAAAGTAGTTTATAATTTTCTTCTTTCATTTTTTGAAATAAAGAACTTGCTTCTTCTCTTGAAAGTTTCGTTCGTAATTGCTGTAATACGGGGAATACATCATGTAAATCAGCTTCTGTTACTACTTCTCTAATATTCATTATGATTCTCTCCTTACTATTTATAAAATTTTCTAAATGTTATATCATTATTATAAAAAGTAACTGCCCCTCACTTAAGTGACAGTTCGATTATTTTTTATATGGCCAGTTTTTAAAGGAGAATTCATAAAATGGATCTTACTATCCCATTGCAATTAGAAAGTAAAACACCAATTTATTTACAAATTTACGAATATATGAAACGAGAAATCTCTCAGGGACCACTGCCTGCCGGTACACGCCTTCCTTCTCACAGAAACTTAGCGGTACAACTTAATGTTAGCCGTATTACTGTTGAATCTGCTTATCAACAATTACTAGCTGAAGGTTATGTAGAAAGTAAACCGAAACGTGGGATTTTTGTTGCAGAAGTTGATATTGATGTCATTCAAAATAAACAACAAGTTGTGTCAAACAGCGCTAACAATATAAAAAAAGAACAATATGACTATGATTGTAGCCAAGGGCTGATTGATCAAAAAGCTTTTCCAATTACAAACTGGAAAAGAGCATTACAAGAAACTTTATTCCAGTATGAAAATGAATTATTTGCTAGAGAAGATTCTCAAGGTGAGTTCGTTTTACGAGAGCATATTTCAAAATATTTATACCATGCCCGCGGGGTACATTCTTCACCTGATCAAATTATTATCGGAGCCGGTACGCAGCCTCTTCTTTGGCTACTACTTCAACTACTTGGTTCAAAAAAAGAATATGGAATCGAAAACCCTGGATTTCACCGTATAACTGCCATGATTCAAAGTTCTGGTCTTCCTGTTCACCCTATTTCATTAGACGATAAAGGGATTCGTATTTCAGCTTTACGTGAATCACGTTCCAATGTAGCATACGTCACTCCATCACACCAATTTCCTCTTGGAATGATTATGCCATTATCTAGAAGGCTCGAATTATTAAGATGGGCCAATGATTGCGGAGGATTTATTATTGAAGATGATTATGACGGAGAATTTCGTTATGTAGGAAAACCTATTCCCTCTTTACAAGGACTAGATTCAAATGAACGCGTTATTTATATGGGAACTTTCTCGAAATCCTTCTTACCTTCTTTGCGAATGGGGTATATCGTTTTACCAACTCATCTATTAAAAATCTATACAGAGCTTGAAGGTAAGTTTAAACAAACTGTTTCTACAATACAGCAACTCGCTTTTGCAACCTTTATTCACAATGGTGATTGGGAGCGCCATTTGAACCGTAGTCGTACGTTATATAAAAGAAAGCACACACTACTAGTTAAATCTATCAAAAATGACATGGGATCTCGTGTTCAAATACTTGGCGAACAGTCTGGACTGCATATCGTACTTCATGTTCATAATGGTATGAACGAACAAGAACTTATTCATACTGCTGCAAACCAACAAATCAAATTATACCCACTCTCTACATATGATTCTGTACATAATTTAAGAGAGGCGTCCTATGTACTACTCGGTTTCGGCAGCATTCCCGAAGATAGTATCGAAATTGTAGTCAAATTACTAAAGGAAGCCTGGTTCCCTAAGTAAAATAACTCCACATAAGTTTACTTATCGTGGAGTCCTTCCTGGACGCTTAACACCAGTTGTTTCTGTTGAATAGGAAGCTTCAATTATAGCGGTTGGATCTACAGAGAGAACGAGATCTTTCATTTTTGGATAAATGAAACGGTTTGTAATACAATAAATGATTTTCTTGTGCTCTCCTAAAAAACCACCTTCTCCATGTAGATACGTAACGGATAATTGCAATTCTTTCATAAACAAATCGCCTATTTCTTTATTTTTCCCAGAAATAATCATAACGCTCTTTCCTTGATTAATACCATCTAATATGAAATCAATCATTTTCGTAACCATATAGAAAATTGCTAATGAGAACATCGCTTGCTCAATTGAAAATAAAATAGCAACAAATACAAAAATAACCGCATTTACAGCAAGTAAAAATGTACTAATTGGTACTTTAAAATGCTTGTTCATCCAAACAGCTAACATTTCTGACCCATCAATTGCTCCACCCATTTTTACAACAATCCCAACACCAACACCAAATAGAACTCCTCCATAAAGTACAATTAATAATTCCGAAGTTGTAATTGCTGGAAATGGCTTTAAATAAATCAATCCAAGTGTTGTAACAACATTTGCATAAGACGTACGGATAAAGAACTTCTTACCCATTACTTTTGCAGTAAATAGTAAAATTGGGATATTAAGTCCTAAAAATACTCCATAAAGCGGTAATCCAGCAACTTTATTTGCCATAATAGCAATGGCCGTTACCCCGCCATCTACTAATCCATTAGGTGCTAAAATAAGCTCTAATGAACCCGCTACAATAATGGAGCCAATTGTTAATAATACGTATTCAAATACTCTTTTCATTCATTACCCCCAAAACATATATATTTTCTCAGTATTATTTTAACGTAATTTTACTACTAATTCAAAGATATCAGTTTATATACACAAAAGTTTCACCTTTATAGTGATTTTTTATGTAATTTATTTATAAAAACACACTTACGTATTTCAGTAAGTGTGCTCCAAACATTTATTTAAGTTTTAAGTATGAATTCACTTTCATTTTAAATATTTCATCAACTGCTCTATTATACCCACCAGCATTTCGAAGTGACTCTCCAACTTTACGACTATTTTCCTTAAACGTTACATCATACATTACTTTCTTTACAGTCTCACGTAACAATTCAGAAGTTAATTCTTTACGATTAAGCCTTATTCCAGCTCCTACTTCACTCACTCGTTTCGCAACTAAAGGCTGATCTCCTGTTACCGGAATTACAACTAACGGGACACCGTAATATAGTGCTTCACTCGAACTATTCATACCACCGTGTGTCACGAATACATCAGCGTACTGTAATACTTCTAATTGCGGCACATAATTATACAACTTAAAGTTATTCGGAATGTTTTCAAATTGACTTATATTTATCTTCTTACCAACAACTACTACGACTGTCGCTTCTACATCTTTAAACGCTTCAAAACATTTTTCATATAACTCAGGTTGTTCATTAAAAACTGTTCCCATAGAAATGAAAATCAATTGTTTATCTTTTAAATCTTCCATAGGAAAGCTATCTACTTCTTTTCGAGTAGCAATTGATGGACCGACAAACTTATACGATTCATCGAATACATCTGAACGCGGCTGATATTCCTTTGAAGTATATACAATAGTAATATCACCAGGATGATTCATAATATCATACATATTAATACATTTCATTCCATACTGCCTATTCCATTTTTCCATTCCCGCTAAACAAGATTGATATAATGGATTAGTTTCATCTACTTGTCTCGATTCTTGTTCATCATTAAAAGTAATGTACTGATTAAAAGCAAACGTTGTACAAGAAGAAACGCTAGGTAATTTTAAAACATTCGCTATAATACGTCCTACTGGAAAATGATTATCGTATATCAAGTAATCGTACTTTTCCCCTTTTGTTTCTTCTACAATTTGAGTAACAATACGCTCTGATGCTTCAATCATATGAGATAGCATCGTCAAAGGACTCCCACCTTCATTTACTCGTTCCATAATATTAATTTGAGAGAGGAAATTCTCAAACACTCGGAATTCTGCACCTGTTGCTTCAATCTTCTTTCTATAATCTTCAATACAATACGAAACAACTGTTTCCCCTCGCCGAATTAACTCACTTACAATAGCTAAAGTCGGATTTATATGACCTTCTCCAGGGAAATTTATTACGAGTACATTTGCCATAATATTCTCTCCTATCTAATATAATCAATAGTTAATCATATTAATTAATTTAAAACTATTAAGTAATCTATTCTACTTCTTCATATTTTTCTCTTCATTTTATTATTGAGAAATATTTTTCATAACCTACATTATAACTCTTATAAAAGTAGACTTAACCTTTCATTTATTGAAAAATACGGGATTTACATTCAGGCATTTTTCAGATTTATCATCAGAAACATTATTTTGATAATTCATACAAAACTAGAAAAATACAATTTTCACACTGATTT
>NZ_QNUA01000056.1:0-25871 GCF_008042285.1 Bacillus sp. AR13-1 | reverse complement strand
CCACCCAATCCATGCTTAAATTAGTATTCAGTTTTATATAGAAACATCGCGTAAGCATTGAATAGCGCAGAAGCAACTTAAATCAACAGTAATACAAGAGGAGGTTGATACTAATCTTGCATTTGGTACAGCTAAAAATGTACAGATTGGATCGTCACCAGGTGGTACAGAGGTACCATCACCTAAAACTACAGTTAATACACGCAATACAGCACAGTCATCATCATCTATACTCTCTACACGGAAAATTGGAGATTGGCAGCTAGTAAGGCTTGCAGATGGTGCAAATGCTTCAAAAGGTGTTCCAGCTTTTGTGTATAAAATAAAAGGACGTGTATTCGCTACTGATGCAGTGTTATGTGCTCCTAAAAATGGAACTTCGCAACCAGATCCACATGTTGTGGTTGCACATTCTTGTAGTTCATGTATAAAACGAACGACATTAGATACACAGTTGAAATCACAATCATGGTGTTGATGATCTTCATTACAATTGCAGCTCATTATGTTCACTCCTTATCGTGAGTTCTGACATACACTATTACAATATGAACGGGATATGGTTGATATTACGTTAATTCTCAGGATAGAAACAGGGAATTTATATAGAGGGGATGTACATATCGTGATATGGAAAAAGACACCCATTATTTAATGGATGTCTTTTCAGGTAAATCTTTTTGCGTAGTATATAGAAAACGAGATATATCTAGTTTCTTTCCTCTGAAAAATTGCGGGGAGGAAATGTAAAGTTCTTCTTTTGCGCGTGTAATGGCGACATAGAGTAATCGTCGTTCTTCTTCTAATGCTTCAGAAGTCTCCGTCACACGGTCATTTGCATCTTTTAAAGAAGAAGTATGCGGCAATATACCATCGCTTGCTCCGAGTAAAAAGACGCATGGAAACTCAAGGCCTTTCGCGTTATGAATTGACATAAGCGATACAGCATCTTTTTGCGGCATTGTTTTTAATGCTTCCATTTCTTTTTGACCTTGAATGGCCTCGTTAATAAATTGTAAGTAAGCTGGAATATCCGTAAAGCGAGTTGCTGATTCCATTAATTCTTCTAACATTTCTTCTTGTATGTCCTTATGCATCGTAAAGGAAGAACGATCATTACTTTGTAAGTACTCTAAATACTTTCCTTTACCATGAATAATTTCTTTCAATGCTTTTTTCGGTTCAAGTTCTTTTATAAACTTAATAAAATCGATTCGCTCATTTACTTTTTTAACTTGAAAAGGTTTCAAGCTTGGGTTTAGTAATAGAAAATGAAGAAGAGAAGGGAAACGGCCCTCACCATATTTCCATTGTTCACGTTCAATAAATGAAATGCACTCATCACGGCCAATATACATTGTTGGTAATATATTTGAAAGTGATTCGAGGCGGAACGGTTCAAGCACGAGTCGTAAGTGATCTAATACGGGCCTAATTAAAGAATGTTCGTAGAACGATTGGCTCGCTCCATGTTTAATAAATGGAATCTTATGAATTGTAAGCTGATCAAGTAAAGAACGGCTTACAGAATGTGTACGATATAATAAACAAAAATCTTTATAATTTCGTTCACCACTATCTACTTTTTCCTGAATGAGTTGCAAAATTTGATTTGCTTCATCAAGAGTTGTCGCAGGTCGTGCATAAAACGGCTGTATGCCATCGTTACGAACAGAATATAGCTCTTTATCAAAACGTTCTTGATTGAGCTTAATAACTTCATTTCCAAGTCCTACGATAAATGGATTAGATCGATAATTCGTATTAAGTGCGATAATCGTAGTATTATCAAATTCCTTTGGAAAAGATAAAATAATTTGGTGACTTGCCCCTCGCCAGCCGTAAATCGCTTGATCGTCATCACCTGCGATAAATAAATTATTTCTCGGCGTGGCTAACAATTTTACAATTTCATATTGTGCATACGACGTATCTTGAAACTCATCTACTTCAATGTAATGAAAACGCTCTTGTAATTGAGTAAGCAGGGGAGCGTTATTTTCTAACATATAATACATTTCTAATAAGATGTCGTCAAAATCGATATAATTGTGTCGTTGTTTTAACTCTTCGAAACGTTCGTATACTTCTTTGAACTCTTGTTCAACCGGTGTTTTCGCTTTTACATCTTTCGGACGATTCAATTTGTTTTTCTCAAGTGAAATCATAGCGAGTATCGTTTCGGCATCATAATCGTCTTTTAAGCGCAATTCTTTCAAAATTTTCTTTATCATAATTTGTTTATGTTTTTCATTTGCTAAAATTTGCTGATTATATCCTTGACTACGAAGCAATTTTAAAAAGACAGAGTGGAATGTACCAGCAACGACATAGCTACTTGCAGCATGATTCATACCAGGTAAATTCGCTACACGGCTTCGAATTTCTTCAGCTGCTTTTTGTGTAAACGTCAGCAGCAAAATATTTCGCGGATGGACATGTTTTACATTAACTAAATAACCAACGCGAGTTGTTAAAACAGATGTTTTACCACTTCCAGCACCAGCTAGTGTAAGGACAGGTCCTTCTGTCGTTTGCACTGCTTCTAACTGTTTTTCATTTAAATAAACACCTTGCTGTTCTAAAGCGCGGAAATACGCCGCATCTGCATCTTCTTCCATAATTAAATGGGTAGATGTTTTCGGAATATGATACGCCGCTTGCGGAATGCCAGCGTGTGTTAACGGTTTTTGTGAAAATTTTTCTTGTGTCATATATTCACCTTCAAAACTATAGCATCAACATTTAACTTTAGCGGAAGAAAAAGAAAATAGCAATGTAAAAAACAGGAGGGGCTACCTCCTGCTACAAAATTATAATTCTTTTATCATTACGACGTGCGGGATATTTGCTTCCATAAACACATCAGAAGCCGTCACGTATCCTAGCTTCTTATAGAAAACTTCAGCATGTGTTTGAGCATGGAGTTTCAATTTCGGTAGAGACTCTTCTTTTGCATGCGCTTCAAGTGCATCCATAATGATTTTGCCAATGCCTTTTTGGCGATGGGAAGCTAGTACGCAAATGCGCTCCATTTTTCCTATTCCATCAACGATGCGGAAGCGACCAGCACCAACTGGAACATCATTATCATATATAACAACGTGTGTTGAAATCTCTTCAAACTCATCATACTCTTCTTCTGCAGAAACCTGTTGTTCATTTACAAATACTTGCTTACGTACAGAGAATGCATCATTTAGTTGTTCGTCCGTTTGTACGATTTGTGCGTGCAAATTAGTTGTTCTCCTTTCCGAGGTGGAATGTTTCATGTACAGTCCACGTTCCATTTTCTAATTGGTATAGAAGGTGGAAACGATCGATTGGTTGCTCATAATAGAAATCTTTCATACGTAATCGACCTAATACATCAGCGTGCTCTGCGTCTGATAAGTCTTGACCGATTGTTAAATGAGGTACGAAAGAGTACTCGCGCTCTTGTGTAAAGAAACCATTATGCATTTCTTCATTTAAGAAAGTAAGTTCAGGTGTTTTTTCTACTTTAAAATAAAGAACATTATTAACAGGTGCGAATGAACCGACTTTCCCAACATGAAGGGTGAAAGGGTTCGTTTTATTTGCGATTGTATGTAACTCATTCACAATCGATTCTAATTGTTCATCTTGCGTCTCAAAGGGTGTTTTCAATGTAATATGTGGCGGAACTAATGCGTAATGCGGATCATAACGTTTACGTAATCCGTTCGCTTTATCTTGAATCATTTTTGATGGAAAAATTACAATTCCTAATTTCATGTTCCAATTCCTCCCTTTGCAAGTCTAGTTAGATTTTGAGAATAAATCTCTTTATCTATTATATCAAATTATTCTGAATACCGCTCTCTATTATTTCATTGATAGAATATGAGAAAATGCTTTTGGTAAATCTGCTTGCCAATATTTCCATGTGTGATTCCCTTCAAACTCTTCATAATGCGTGATGAAATTTCTATCTGTAAGTAGTTTATTTAACTCGCGATTTGGTTCTACGAAATCAGATACTTGTCCGTCTGTACGCTTGACAGCTGTTTCTTCGGTCCCAATTACGTGATAAAGATCTAGCGCCCCCGGATTTTTGAAATCTTTTGCTAAGTTCATGACTGTTTCATCAACAAATGGTGATTGCATAACGACCTTACCAAATGTATGCGGATACATAAGTGCGGTCATGAAGGAAACTGTACCGCCGAGAGAATCTCCAATTAAAACGCGTCCTTTACCCATTTGATACGTTGGATAATTTGCATCAATATATGGAGCAAGCTCGTGAGCAAGGAAGCGAATGTAAGCAGCATTCTTTACATCATTTGGAAAATATTTTTCCTTACGATCGTGTACATTTTTATATGGAATACCGACAATAATTGTGCGGTCAATTTCTTCAGTTTCGCGAAGGCGCTCAATTACACGGTGCGCTTTACCAAGCTGAAAATAATCTCTACCATCTTGTGCAATAACAACCGTATGCTTATGGAGAGGTGTGTAATTTACTGGTAAATAAACAAGAAGTGTAAGCTCCTCTTGAAGTGATGTACTAAAAAATGAAATTTCTTCAATTCTCCCTATTGTTTGATTCATGTATATCCCCCTAAATAAAAATTTACTGTAATGATTGTAAGAGCGACGCTTGTAGTGAAAAGGAAAGAAATAATCACTAATAGGTGCCTTAATTTCTATTTTACCATAATGGTACGAAGAATCTAAAAAATTAGTATTTAAGTTGTGAAAGAAAACGGATATAATGAAGTGGGATTTTTTACAGGTGAGAGGGGAGACAGGATTTGAAACAAGAAAGATCAATCGCACTACCACTAGCAATTTCCATTATAGCAATTTCATTCGCAGCTGTTTTTGCAAAGATGTCCTCAGCACCATCTTCCGTTTTAAGTATGTATCGATTATGGATTATCGTACTTATTATGCTGCCGATCGTTTGGAAAAAACGGGAAGAGTTTAGTAGGATTCAAATAAAAGATTGGGGATTTTTAATTGGATCTGGTTTCTTTTTAGCTCTTCATTTTCTTCTATGGTTTGAATCCTTAAAGCATACGACAGTTGCTAGTTCGACGATTATTTTAGCACTTCAACCGATCGTATCTTTAGTGGGAGGTTTTTTCTTATTTAAAGAAAGAACAACCTATTCAGCAATTGCGACGATGGGAATTGCGATACTAGGCGTAATGTGTATTGGCTGGGGAGATTTAGGGCTAAGTGAGCAAGCAATTTATGGGGATATATTATCCTTTTTAAGTGTAATAGCAGTTGTCGGTTATTTATTTATCGGACAAACGACAGTAAAGAAAGTATCTCATTGGATTTATAGTTTCACTGTATTTGCCTTCGCTGGTATATTTATAGCGATTTATAACGTTATACTTCAAGTGCCATTTACAGGCTATACGAAGTGGGATTGGAGTATTTTTCTTTTACTTGCGATTGTACCGACAGTGTCACACGTCATTAATAATTGGTTATTAAATTACGTAAATGCAACAACGATTTCAATGAGCATTTTAGGAGAACCAGTTGGGGCATCTATACTAGCGTTCTTCTTACTTGGAGAAAAATTAAATGCAATGCAAATTATCGGTAGCATGCTCGTATTGTTTGGTGTATCTGTTTTCTTACTACAGCAACAAAAGCGAACAGCAAAAAATGTGGTGAACGAACCGGCTTATACACAGGAATTATAACGAGTTTATTCTAATATACGAAAAGAGAAGTTATTGGTAACTTCTCTTTTTTTTGTTCCATGCAGAAAATAAAACAGATTAATAGGGGGAATTCCCGCCATGTAGCATGAAAAAAGATAATATATAGTGGAGTTAAATCATACGTTTCTCATACAAATATAGAGGGGGAAGGAGAGACCAAATGAAAGAGACTTTAATGAAATACATGACAAATCTTACAACATTAAGTGAAGAGCAGCAGCGCATGATCGTAGAAGAATTACAAATTGAAGAGTATAAAAAAGGAACAGTGCTCTTAAGACAAGGAGATGTTCCGTCTAAATGTTATTTTGTATTAAAAGGATGCGTGAGGCAACATTGTATAGATGAATCTGGAAAAGAAGTTACATCAAATTTTTATACAGAAGAACAAGCAATCGCAAATTTCAATCATCATAAACAAGATAAATTATCCCCACATACGTTAACGTGCCTAGAAGATTGTCTAGTTGTAGTTGGCGATCTGTATAGTGAAAAGGACATGTATAAGAAATATTCACAGTTAGAAGAAATGACGCGCCAAATGATTGAATACAATTTTGGTGAAGTACAAGAAGAACTTACATTATTTATTACATCGACACCAGAAGAGCGCTACAAATCATTATTACAAAAACGACCGCATTTAATCGATCGTGTTCCTCAATATCAATTGGCAAGTTATCTAGGTATTACGCCAGAATCATTAAGCAGAATTAAGAAACGACTCAAACAGTAGAGTTTTTTCCACCTCTAAGCAATAGCCATATACTAAATCCTAGTTCACCTGTGATCATCGGTAGTTGAAAGACAACGTTAAGAATGGAAATAATCGCATCATATTGTGAAAACATCGTATTCATTAGGTTAATGATGATATAGCCGATTGCAGCAATGAGCAGTAATATACTAATAGTCTTCGGTATGTTTTTAGATTGAAAGGTTACATATCCTAAGGTGAGAAGATGTAAGCCGAAAATGATTAATCCTACA
Source organism: Bacillus sp. AR13-1 (assembly GCF_008042285.1). Taxonomy (NCBI): domain Bacteria; kingdom Bacillati; phylum Bacillota; class Bacilli; order Caryophanales; family Bacillaceae; genus Bacillus; species Bacillus sp. AR13-1. Next base: position 19,167 of record NZ_QNUA01000056.1, on the reverse strand, counting down.
GACCAAATGTATTCAAAAGCTTCTAGAAATAACATTGTATATGCTTCTGAATTAGCAACTGTGCTTTTTGAAAGAAGTAATACAAATGTTAAATTGAATATAGCAATCCCAAGTATAGCTGTATACATAAGACGAAGACAGGCAGCTAGTAATGAGAGGCTAGTATGGATAGGTTTTAGAAAGAAATAAAGAGCCCACGAGGCGATAATATCCGTAATAAAAATGATAATCCATCCGAAAATTTCTGCTTTGAAAAGTGAACTTGAAGTTTGAATATTATGGAGTGTCGTGCTCGCATTACTTGGTACAACGAGATTTCCGTGAACAAAACCGTAAGAAAAAAATGCAGTGAATGCCATGATAAGAAGAGAAGTGCCTGCAAATAAGGCGAAATTTCGCTCAGTCATAATACGTCCTCCTATTCTAATGTTGTTTTCATTGTAATAGGGAAGAGGAGGAGATTCATTGACTTAAATCAAGGGAGAGGAAGTTTAGTGGAATTTCCATCAAAAAAAGATGTATGGTTATATCCGATTTTTTTCGTTGTCATTGGAGCGTGTTTTGCTCCCATATTTGCAGGGAGAGAATATTTTCTTTTATTTTTTACAATTCCGTTGGCTATACTGTTTAGTTGGAGTTGGTTTTCAACAAAATATATCGTTAAGGAAGAAATAATTATGATTACATCAGGTCCGGTTAAAAAGCGTATATTTATACGAGACATAAAACGAATTTCCAATACAAAAAATCCAATAGCGGCTTATGCGTTATCATTCGATCGATTAGAAATTGTTTACGGATCATATGAAACAGAGATTATTTCTCCTAAAAATAAAGAACAATTTATTAATCTTGTGAAAAGTAAAAATCCGCACATTGAAATAAAGTAAAAGAGTGGCTACGAAGCCACTCTTTTACTTTGGATTTGTCATATAAGGTTGTACATGAATGACGCATAGGTCACGAAATTTTCCTTCAGCAGTTGTAACAATTACGACTGCTCTTCCCGCACTTTGTCCAGTAATCGTCACAGTTTCACCTTTTGGATATATTGTGATGACATCAGAATTCATATTGGTCCAAATAAGTTCTTTATTCGTCGCTTGCATTGGTAAAACGGAAGCTGATAACTCAGTACTTTGCCCAGTTTTTATTTTTAACTTATTTTTTTCCATATGAACACCGATAACTGAAATAACAGAAGGAGCAATTGAAATTTTGGGTGGATTAGGTTGAATGTTTAAACGAGAAGCAGAAGTATTTGTAATAGGTGAAAATTTTCTTATGTGTTGTTGCTGGAAAGCTGCTAACATGTTGGAGTCCCCTTTCTGTATAAGTGCTAATACTAATACTATAAAGGAGTAGTGTTATGTTAAATTTAACGAAACATAAAGAATTTGTTAAATTTGAGAAGAAGATTGTCGAACTGTAATAAAAAAAGCTCTGCTGTTACGATAACAGCAAAGCTTTTTTATAGACTATGACTATGTTGTTTTTCGAAATCCTCAAATTGCTCTTCAACCTCTTTTGAAGGTTGAGTTAGTAAACTAACGATTATGATTGCTAGTAAACTAATTGTGAAACCAGGAATCATTTCATATAAGAAGTTTGTTAAGAATTTAAATTGAGTCCATATAATAACAGTCGCGGCACCAGAAATCATACCAGCAAGCGCGCCCCATTTCGTCATACGTTTCCAATATAGACTTAATAAAATAGCTGGTCCGAATGAAGAACCAAATCCAGCCCAAGCGTATCCAACAAGAGCTAAAATCGTATCATTTTGTTTAAACGCTAATGCGCACCCAACTAAGGCGATACCAAGAACAGCCATACGACCGACAAATACAAGCTCTTTATCAGAAGCAGAACGTTTAAAGAATGTATGATATAAGTCTTCTGTTACAGCACTTGAAGTAACGAGAAGCTGAGATGAGATTGTACTCATAATTGCAGCTAAAATCGCTGCTAATAAAAATCCAGTAATAAGTGGATGGAATAAAATTTTTCCAAGCTCAAGGAAAATTGTCTCTGGGTTAGATAATGTCAAATCTTGTTGTGAATAGTAGGCAATACCGATAAGACCAGTAAACATAGCTCCGACAACAGAGAAAATCATCCAGCTCATACCAATTCTTCGTGCGCTTTTAAGTTCTTTTACAGAAGAAATTGCCATAAAGCGTACGATAATATGAGGTTGTCCAACATAACCAAGGCCCCATGCGAATAAGGAAACAATTCCTAAAGTGGAGGCACCTTTAAAAATATCTAAACGTGTTGGATCTACAGATCGAATTGTATCAAATGCAGGTCCAAGTCCGTTTGCATTCATAATTGTTACGATAGGAACAAGAATAAGAGCAACTACCATAATGATTCCTTGCACGAAGTCTGTCCAACTTACAGCTAAGAAACCACCAAATAATGTGTAAGCTACAACAACGCCTGCTACAATGAATAATCCAATATGATAGTTCATACCAAATGAATTTTCAAATAATACAGCGCCTGAAACTAGTCCTGAAGCTACATAAAAAGTAAAGAAAATCATAATAACAAGTCCGGATACTAAGCGTAGCATGTGAGATTTGTCGTGGAAACGGTGTTCCAAAAATTCTGGAATAGTAATAGAGTTGTTTGCAATTTCAGAGTAGGTACGTAAGCGAGGAGCGACATAAAGCCAGTTTGCGTATGCGCCTAATGTTAGGCCGATCGCAATCCAACTACTACTTAATCCAACGCTAAACATTGCACCGGGTAATCCCATTAAAAGCCAACCACTCATATCAGATGCTCCAGCACTTAATGCTGTTACTGCGGGGCCTAGTGTACGCCCGCCAAGCATATAATCTGTTAAGTTGGACGTTCGTTTGTAGGCGAAATAGCCGATTACTAACATCCCGAGCATGTAAATAGAGATAGAAGTTAAAGTTAACATCTGCGTACTCATGTAGTTCCCCTTCCTTTTGTCATGTCTTTTGATGCGTTATGCATATGTATAATCTATCATGATTATTCAGAAAAATCCATTCAGAAATATGAATTTTCTGAAATGTAAGCGTTTTTTGACAATGTTTCGCTTTTGTAATATATGATTTTCTGACAAAAAACCTTAATTTTAATAGAGTATTTATTATATTTACATAAAAACAGGTTGTTTTGTCAATATAATATCGAACGAAGAAAAAATATTTTTTTCGAAAAAAATATTGACTTTTTAGAAACGTGAGGAATATAATGAGTGCAACTTAAAAAAATGCAAGCGTTGATGAAGAAGAGTACACATGATGAACATGTCAGAGAGCTGATGGTTGGTGCGAATCAGTATGGAATTGATGTGGAATGGGCTTCGGAGCTTCCAAACCGAAACGAAAGAAGTAGGCTTTGGCGACATGATCTCATCGATATAAGAGACACGTATTGTTTTTGATACGGTAAAGTGCGTTACGTTTGTAACGAATTAAGGTGGCACCACGGGAGTACCCGTCCTTTCTATAGGATGAGTACTCCCTTTTTGTGTATAAAAAATTAAATATGTTAAATCGTTTAAGTAAGAAGAGTACGTATAATGGAGACGTTACAGAGAGCCGGGAATAGGTGGGAGCCCGGTGCGGTGCCATATACGGAATGGGCTTACGAGAGGTATGCTGAACAATTGTTTTCAGTAGGCAACCCGGGTTCCGCCGTTACAAGGATAAGGTATATATTTTGTACCTGAATAAAGCGGGATGCTTTTGCGTCCAACCTGAGGTGGTACCACGGTAAATTTATCGTCCTCTACATATTTCGATATGTAGGGGACTTTTTTATTTTTCAGAGTGAGGTGAAAGGCATGATGACAAAAGAGGAATTTATGAAGCAAAAAGAACAAAGAAAAACATTTTTAGTAATCGCTGAAGAAGAAGGAGATAGCATTACGCCAATTTCTTTATATAGACGTATGAAGGGAAAGAAAAAGTTTTTATTAGAAAGCTCACAGCTTCATCCAGATAAAGGGCGCTATTCTTACTTAGGGTGTAATCCATATGGAGAAGTGAAAAGCGTCGGTATAGAAGTAGAACGAACGATGTATGGGCAAACAGAAAAGTTGCAAGGTAACGTATTGCAAGTGTTAGAAGAGGTAATCGCACCATCGCTAGTAGAGAGTCCATTCCCATTTTGCGGAGGAGCAGTTGGTTATATTGGTTATGACGTCATTCGGCAGTATGAAAACATTGGAGCAGATTTACACGATCCATTAAATATTCCAGAAGTACACCTTTTACTATATCGTGAGTTTACCGTTTACGATCATTTACGCCAAAAGTTTTCATTTGTATATGTATGCAGGGAAGACGATTCAGCTTCTTATGAAGAAGTATACGAAAGATTGCAAGTATACAAAGAGGAAGTGCTAAAGGGAGAAGAAGCGGAAGTAAATGAAATACAATCAACATTATCATTCACTTCTTCCATAACGGAAAAAGAGTTTTGCGAAATGGTAGAAACGGCGAAAGAACATATACGAGCCGGGGACATATTCCAAGTCGTATTATCTCAGCGTTTGAAAAGTGAGTGTAAAGGCGATCCATTTGCACTATACCGAAAACTTCGCATTGCAAACCCGTCGCCATATATGTTTTATATCGACTTTCAAGATTACGTTGTACTCGGTTCTTCGCCGGAAAGTTTGTTATCAGTTAGAGAGGATAAAGTGATGACGAACCCAATTGCGGGTACGAGACCGAGAGGGAAAACGGAGCAGGAAGATGAGGAAATCGAAAAAGAACTGTTAGGAAATGAGAAAGAGCGGGCGGAGCATATGATGCTTGTGGACCTAGGGCGAAATGATATTGGCAGAGTAAGTGAAATTGGATCTGTGATGATAGATAAATATATGAAAGTAGAAAAATACTCTCACGTTATGCACATTGTATCTGAAGTTTACGGAACATTGCGAAAACGAATAAGTGGATTTGATGCATTAGCGTATTGTTTACCAGCGGGTACAGTATCAGGTGCTCCGAAAATTAGAGCGATGGAAATTATTAATACGTTAGAGCATGAAAAAAGAAATGTATACGCCGGAGCAGTTGGATATATTTCATTCTCAGGAAATCTTGATATGGCGCTAGCAATTCGAACGATGGTTGTAAAAGACGAGAAAGCGTACGTTCAGGCAGGAGCGGGTATCGTCTACGATTCAGACCCGGTTGCTGAATATGAAGAAACATTAAATAAAGCGAGAGCGCTTTTGGAGGTTATGAAATGATTGTACTTATCGATAATTATGATTCGTTCACATATAACTTGTATCAACTATTAGGCGAGTACGAGAAAGAAATTGTTGTCGTAAGAAATGATCAAATAACAATTGAACAATTAGAGGAGATGAAGCCGAAAGGAATTGTGCTCTCACCAGGACCTGGGAAACCAGAAGATGCTGGAATTTGTATCGATGTTATTCGTCATTTTTATAAGAACGTTCCCATCTTAGGAATTTGCCTTGGCCATCAAGCAATCATATCCGCATTTGGAGGAGAAATTGTTAGAGCAGAGCGCATTAAACACGGAAAAACATCGCGTGTGAAACATAACGGAACGTCAATCTTTTCGTACGTAACGCAGCCGTTAACAGCAATGCGTTACCATTCACTCGTCGCAGTGCAAAATAGTTTGCCGCAGTGTTTTGACATACTTGCGACAGCGATGGATGACGGAGAAATCATGGCAGTTCGTCACAACTATTATCCGCTCTTCGGATTACAGTTTCACCCAGAATCAATTGCAACAGAAGAAGGCGGAAAGTTAATACGTGCCTTTTTAGCAGAAGTGAAAGAGGAGGAGAGAGTATGAACAGTTATCTTCGAAAATTAGTAGAGGGACAACATTTAACAGAAGAAGAAATGTATGAAGCGGGACTTCTTTTATTAAGTGACAACATATTGGAAAGTGAAGTTGCAGCTTTCTTAGTATTGCTGAAAGCGAAAGGCGAAACAGCAGAAGAAATATACGGTCTCGTTCGTGCTCTTCGCGAAAAGGCATTACCGTTTTCAAATCATATAAAAGGCGCGATGGACAATTGTGGAACGGGTGGTGACGGTGCGCAAACATTCAATATTAGTACAACATCGGCATTTGTACTTGCCGGAGCTGGTGTAAAGGTTGCGAAACATGGAAACCGCGCTGTTTCTAGTAAAACAGGAAGTGCTGATTTATTAGAAGAACTCGGTGTAAACATTAGTTGTACGCCCGGTGAAATTGACTACTTATTAGAAATTGTAGGGATTGCCTTCTTATTCGCACCAGCGATGCATCCAGCATTAAGACGCATTATGAAAATAAGAAAAGAATTAAACGTTCCGACGATCTTTAACTTAATTGGACCGTTGACGAATCCGGTTAATTTAGAAACACAATTTGTCGGTATTTATAAGCGAGATATGTTATTGCCGGTAGCGGAAGTATTGCAGAAACTTGGCAGAAAACAAGCGCTCGTCGTAAACGGAAGTGGCTTTTTAGATGAAGCATCATTACAGGGAGAAAATCATGTCGTCGTTTTAAAAGATAATGAAATAGTAGAAATGAGTATTGATCCAGAAAAGTATGGTTTTTCAAGAGTGAAAAATGAAGAAATTAGAGGTGGGAATTCAAAAGAAAATGCAAAGATTACACTCGGAGTATTAAGCGGAGAAAAGAGTGTCTATCGCGATACTGTTTTATTAAATGCAGGTCTAGCCCTTTTCGCAAATGGAAGAGCAGAAACGATTGAAGAAGGAATTACACTAGCAACGCACAGCATTGACTCTGGAAAAGCATTAGCCAAACTAAACTTATTAATTGCAGCAAGCCATGAAAAATTAGAAAGGGTGAATTAAAATGGGGACGATTTTAGACAAAATTGTAGAGCAAAAGAAAGTAGAAGTTGCGGAGTTATATGAAACATATTCACCAGTGAAAGAAAAAAGGAAAACACACTCACTTGTAAAAGCTTTAGAGCAGTTTACTGTAATAGCAGAGGTAAAGCGAGCGTCTCCATCAAAAGGTGATATTAATTTACACGTTGATGTGCCAAAACAAGTGAAAACATATGAAGAATGCGGTGCTGGAGCAGTTTCGGTTTTAACAGACGGTCAATTTTTTAAAGGGTCGTTTCACGACTTAGAAACGGCAAGAGCAGAAAGTAACATTCCGCTTTTATGTAAAGATTTTATAATCGATAAAATCCAAATTGATAGAGCGTATGAAGCAGGAGCAGATCTTATTTTATTAATTGTTGCAGCATTGTCAAAAGAGAAATTAAACGAGCTTTATAACTACGTGCTAGAAAAAGGATTAGAAGCGATTGTTGAAGTTCATGATGAACAGGAATTAGAAATTGCAATCCGATTAAATCCGCACGTTATCGGTATTAACAACCGTAATTTAAAAACATTTGAAGTAGATTTAAGCCAAACTGAAAAGCTCGGAAAACGACTGAATGAGGAAAACCTACTTTGGATTAGTGAAAGCGGCATTCATTCAAAAGAAGATATTATTCGCGTCAAACGAGCTGGTGCAAAAGGTGTATTAGTTGGAGAAGCACTTATGACATCATCTTCTATAAGTAACTTTTTCGAAGACTGTAAGGTGAACATATGAAAGTGAAAATTTGCGGCATCACTGATGTTGAAACAGCAAAACATGCTTGCGAATACGGAGCAGATGCAATTGGATTTGTTTTTGCAGAAAGTAAGCGGAAAATCACCCCAGGGCTAGCGAAAGAAATTATTGGGGAAATTCCAGTCCACGTTTTCAAGGTAGGTGTTTTCGTAAATGAATCAGTAGAAGTGATCCAGAAAATTGCAGAGGAGTGCGGGTTAACGCATGTGCAACTACATGGGGATGAAGACAATCATCAAATTAGGAGATTGAATATTCCGTCTATAAAAGCAGTAGGAGTAGCTTTAGAGAAAGATATTGAATGTGCGAAAAAATACGATACAGATTATCTGTTATTTGATAGCCCGAAAGAAAAGTTCCACGGAGGAAACGGAAAGACATTCTCATGGGAGTTACTCGCACATATGCCAAACGAGTTGCGAGAGAAAACGATATTAGCTGGTGGATTAAACATCCTTAATATAGAAGAAGCAATTCGAACCGTTCAGCCATATATGATCGATGTGAGCAGCGGAGTAGAGACAGAAGGAAAGAAAGATCTAAAGAAAATAAAACAATTTATTAAAAAAGCGAAGGAGTGTTCAAAATGAACTACGCATATCCAGATGAAAAAGGTCATTACGGTATATACGGAGGACGATACGTTCCAGAAACGTTAATGCAATCCGTATTAGAATTAGAAGAAGCATATAAAGAAGCGATGCAAGATGAAGCGTTTCAAAAGGAATTAGATCATTATTTACAAACGTATGTTGGAAGAGAAACACCGCTTTATTTCGCTGAAAATATGACGAAGTATTGCGGCGGAGCAAAAATCTATTTGAAACGTGAAGATTTGAACCATACGGGAGCTCATAAAATTAACAATACAATCGGTCAGGCACTTCTTGCGGTAAGAATGGGTAAGAAGAAAGTTGTCGCTGAAACAGGAGCAGGACAACACGGAGTTGCAACAGCTACTGTATGTGCACTTTTCGGTTTAGAATGCGTCATCTTCATGGGAGAAGAAGATGTGAGACGACAAAAATTAAACGTGTTTCGAATGGAATTACTCGGAGCAAAAGTAGAAAGCGTTGCGGCAGGTAGCGGCACGTTGAAAGATGCGGTAAACGAGGCGCTGCGTTACTGGGTTTCACATGTACACGATACGCACTACATTATGGGATCAGTTCTCGGGCCACATCCATTCCCGCAAATTGTTCGTGATTTCCAAAGTGTAATTGGGAAAGAAACGAAAAAGCAATACGAAGCGTTAGAAGGGAAATTACCAGAAGCAGTCGTTGCTTGTATTGGCGGTGGTAGTAATGCAATGGGAATGTTTTATCCGTTCGTACACGATGAAGAAGTTGCTCTTTACGGTGTTGAAGCAGCTGGAAAAGGTGTTCACACAGAAAAGCACGCAGCCACTTTAACGAAAGGAAGTGTCGGTGTTTTACACGGATCGATGATGTACCTTCTGCAAAATGAAGAAGGGCAAATTCAAGAAGCGCACTCTATTTCGGCAGGGCTGGATTACCCAGGTGTTGGGCCAGAACATAGCTTGCTAAAAGATATTGGCCGCGTTTCTTATCATTCCATTACAGATGAAGAAGCGTTAGAAGCATTTCAATTATTAACGAAAAAAGAAGGGATTATCCCGGCATTAGAAAGTTCACATGCTGTTGCATACGCTTTAAAACTAGCGCCGCAAATGAAGAAAGACGAAGGACTTGTCATTTGTTTATCCGGCCGCGGTGATAAAGATGTAGAGAGTATAAAACGTTATATGGAAGAGGTGTAAAAAATGGGAGTAGAAAAAATTATAGCAGCGTTTGAAAATGGCAAGAAAGCATTTATTCCGTATGTAATGGGCGGAGATGGTGGACTTGAAAAGTTAAAAGAAAGAATTCGTTTTCTTGATGAAGCAGGAGCAAGCATCGTTGAAATCGGTATTCCGTTCTCAGATCCAGTCGCAGACGGTCCAACTATTCAAAGGGCAGGAAAAAGAGCATTAGATAGCGGTGTAACATTGAAAGGTATTTTTCAAGCATTAATAGAGGTGAGGCAAGAAGTTCAAATTCCATTTGTACTTATGACATATTTAAATCCAGTACTCGCATTCGGAAAGGAACGTTTCATTGAGAGCTGTCTTGAAGCAGGGGTGGACGGTATTATCGTTCCGGACTTACCGTATGAAGAACAAGACATTATTGCACCGCTCCTTCGCGTGGCGAATATCGCTTTAATTCCACTCGTTACCGTAACGAGCCCTATTGAACGAATTGAAAAAATTACGAGTGAATCACAAGGATTCGTCTACGCCGTTACAGTAGCGGGCGTAACGGGAGTACGTCAAAACTTTAAAGATGAGATTCGTAGTTACTTAGAAAAAGTAAAAGCACACGTCCACTTACCAGTAGTCGCAGGATTCGGTATTTCAACACGAGAGCAAATTGAAGAAATGATTACAATATGTGACGGCGTTGTCGTTGGAAGTAAAGTCATTGAGCTGTTAGAAAATGAAAAGCGAGAAGAAATTTGTGAGTTAATACATGCAGTAAAAGAAACAGAAGAGGCTTAAGTCTCTTCTGTTTCTTTTGTGTAATAAATGTTAAAATATACAGAAAATACTTATAACTTAGAGGGTGAGAAGGCATGCTAAGACGTAAACTATTATATCTTCTTTTAACTGTACCATTATACGCTTGGCTCATTAGCATGACGAAAATAGAGTTGATGGCTCTGTTTTTAGGATATGTATTCATCTTTTCCCAATTAAATCGAATACAAGAGCAATCTATTTTAGAAGTATGTATATTTTCGGTTAGTATAGAACTATTTAGTATCGTTTCGATTGTATTATTAAGTGAATTATTCCAATGGATCCATTCATTTGAATTAATAAAACTTGGGAATATTGTATTGCAAGTAATATGTGCTTATATTGTGTTTGTTGTACTAGAAAAAATGATTGGACAGCAGACGGTTTTTCAGGATAAAAGATAAAAGATAAAAGATTAGTTATTCAAAAAAGGAGCCAAGCGGCTCCTTTTTTAAATCTGTTATAAAAATAATTGAAAATCATAACATCTGTTGTATAATAGTTAAAAATTGCAATTTTTACGAAAAGAGATGATAGCATGGCCATATTGTTGGCACTTATCCCAATTATGATGATTTTTATTTGTTTATTTTTGTTTAAACAAACGTCATTAAGGGCTTCATTAATTTCTTATGCCGTTTCTGTCGGAATCGTTTTACTTTCGCCAACGTTCCAATTAGGGATAAGTGAAACTGTGCACGCAACGATTAAAGGTTGGTTAATTTGTTTTATTGTCGGATACGTTTTATTTTTCGGTATTTTTTTATTTCACCTCATGAACAAAATGGGGTACATCGATCAAGTAGCGCGTTTTCTAGAAGAAGTTACGCACGATAGCTTACTACAAATGCTTCTTATGTGCTTTGGCATTTGTCCACTTATTGAATCAGTAAGTGGATTCGGAATTGGTTTTATGGTCGCAGCACCTATTTTTCTTTCGCTCGGTTATAAACCGTTTCAAGCTGTGCTACTATCGTTTATCGGTTTACTTGCAAGTTCATGGGGCGCGATGGCAACGGGTACGATTATCGGTTCTCAGCTTATTAACATGCCGCTCACAACTCTTGGTACAAATACAGCATTATTAAGCATCCCGATTTTCGCATATTTTATCTTCCTTTCTTTATACGTTGTCGGTGGCTGGCAGGCAGTTATAGAAAAGTGTAAGGAAGGAGTAGGATTCTTTCTATTATTTTCTCTCGGAATCTATCTTTCTAACGCATACGTAAGTGTTGAACTTGCAGGGATATTAAGTTCTATCGTTACCATTACATTTGGCTTTCTAATCATTAAATTAAAAGGCAAAAGTGAGCAAAACTTTATAACAGAACATGCGGCGACTGCAGAGAGAGAAGTATCTATTATAAAAATTATTAGCCCTTATATATTCTTAACAGTTTGTATTTTACTTTCCCGCCTCGTTCCAGTATTACATGATTTTCTTAGGTCATATGCAGTTCTCGATTTAAAATCATATTCTTACAAACTAGAGCTACTATATTCACCAGGATTTTGGCTCGCTATGACTTGTTTATTTACAATTATTTTCTTCCGCATTCCATCAAATATTATTAAACAATCACTCTCACAAACGATAAAACAATGGATTCCTTTCGCTATTACAACGACAATGTTTATCGCAATTTCAGAACTAATGGGTGCATCTGGTATGCATTCATTACTCGCAAAAACAGCTGGTGAAACATTTGGGACGTTTTTCGTTTTCGTTGCTCCTTTCATAGGCGGAATTGGCGGCTTTTTAACAGGTAGTAACGCAGGATCAAATGCGATGTTTATAAAGCTACAAATGCAAACAGCGCAAAACGTAGCACTCCCGTGGCAATATGTCACAACGCTCCAAAACACCGCATCATCAGTAGCCACAATCGCTTGTCCATCACGGATTACACTAGGCGCGTATTTATGTAATATCCCTTATCGTGAAAATGAACTATTAAAGAAGACGACGTTAATGATTTTTGGTGCGGTGTTGCTTGTAGTGGTGGAGGTTATTGTTTGGTATATGTTGAGAAAATAAGAAATCCTCCTGGGAAAGGAGGATTTTCTTTTTATATGGATAATGCCTAAAGTATGAACAGCTTCTACTAAATGAATAGGAGATGAAAGAGATGCCCTTAAAAAACTACGGTGTATTAAAAGGTACAGTTGTACAATCTAAGATTGGAAAAGGGAAAACACCTCATTATCAAGTTCATTTACAAGGCGAAGCAGGAGTTAATTATCGCATTGCAATTAACGTGAAATCGCAAAGCTATCCGTCGGAAGTTTTATATTTTGCGAGTAACAATATTCGATCAGAGGCGATTCATATTTTACCGACATTACCGTTCGGTTTTACGGAAGTGAAAAACAATGAGCCGAAAGTAGCTTTAGATTATGTAAGATGTAATTTATTTGATTCAAAGCAAATGATTCCTTTACCTGCTGAAAAATCGGGATCTGATAATGATTTAAATGAGAAAATAGAACATTATATAAAAAGAGCAATAGATGAGAAAGCAATTATTTATGCGTTTGGTGAAAGGTGGGGACCAGAAGAAAAGGTTCCGGATTCGTATTTCCACTTTACACCTGGAAACGGTATACACGATATTCATATGAATCAAGGGAATGTAGAGAAATGGCAAGGTGATGATGGCAAATGGCAAGACGGTGGGATATTGATTCACTTTGAGAAGAAGGAAGAGTGGATTGGTATTTTTCTTGCCTTTCAGTCACAGTCATGGTGTACCGATGAAGAAGGGCACGCTCGTGTTCCGGTTGAGCATTGTGATTATAAGAGAAATAATTGATGAGAAGAGGGCGTTCACAATGAACGCCCTCTTCTTATTTTATAAAACACAAAACTCACAAGTGTAGAAATACAAGAGAAAAGAAGCGCCACACTAGAAAACGCGATGAAATACATATTATACTTCATCATTTTACCGATTAGTTGGTTACTATCGTACTGAAACAGTCCCGCTATTATATTGAATAAAAATAATACGATAAACATGACGATAACACCGTCTATTGATCCTTTAATGTCTGGTTTACTTAAAGCGATATGTGCGGAAATGCAAATAGCGATAAATAAAAATAACCAAAATGAAGGATTCAATAAATTGCTAAATGTAAATAAGCTTTTCAATAATACAAACGTCGATATTAGCATGTTTTGGATCATGTCTAAGCTAATAGAAGTCGATGTAACAGTTTTTTCCAGATTCGTATTAAATAAAGAATATGAATCTGGTACGAAATAGCGCATTAAAAGTATTAAGGCAGTAATCCCAGAAATAATAGGACCGATGCCGATAAAGAAATTACCGATTCGTTGGTATATACTTTTTTGATTGTATTGATGTTGTACGTAACCTAAAGCTCCCTGACTTGTATCTGTTGGGAAAAACTGCGTTGCTACAATTTTATGACGAAATAATAGACACATAATTGCATGTCCAAGCTCATGAACGGGAACACCAATCCACGCGGTTAAAAGAAAACCTTTCCTACCAAAAGCTCTTGACCAATACGTTCGTGTGAGAGATTCTAAATAACCTAATATAAATCCAATTACAATGATGACACCAATTAAAGAAAATAATTGGATCACACTTGTAAGGAGTGTTTGAAAAATCGAGTTTACAAATTCCACTGTCTTCATCCAATCTGTTTAAAGTTTCACTTTATTTGCTCTGTTTCATAATAACATTATTTTTCTATATTACTAGCACACATAGTTTCGTTTAAAAGAAGGATTTCATATTCTTTTTCTTGTAGTCATGTTTTATGTACAAAGTCATATATTGAATTTGTAACACCCTATAAGGTATATGCTTAAGGAGGGATGAGAGAATGAAATGTCCGGCATGTAATACTGAAAATGCAGCGGAAGCAAGGTTTTGCGGCAATTGTGGACATTCGTTAACGGAAGAAGTGGTAGCGAGTGGTGGGCAAGAAGAAGGGCAGCTATCGCGCCCGGCACGAGTAAAGGAAACTCGTCCGAATGAAACGGTAGAGCAAGTGAAACAATTTGCAAGTGGCTATTTTCAGTTCTTTAAAAATGCTTTTAAATCACCATCGGCCATTATGGAAAGTGGAAATATTGAAGTGCGAAATGGAATTGTAAGTCTTGTGCTTATTTGCTTTTTAGGAGCATGTATTTTTTATAGAATGATGAGCGCAGCGGCGACTGTTACGAGGACATTAGTGCCAGATATAGCTACTCCTACTTTCTTTGGAGAATCTGTAATGGTCTTTTTCTTTTTATTAATTTTAACTTTATTTGTCGGATTTATTATTTTTGTAAGTGGTAAGATGATGAAATCATCTTTTTCTTTTCTTGAATCATTCGGTATATGGGGGACGATAGCGACGCCAGCTATTGCTATACTAGTTCTTTCTTTTCTATTTAGTTTCCTATTGATCTTTTTTTTACCAATCTTATTAGGGCTGGCTACAACGTATATGGGAATTAGTATAATTGTAGCTATATTAAAACTAGACAACGGCGGAGTAGATCCTGTTTACACACTTATTATCGCAAATGTTTTAATCGGAATTGCAACGTTTATCGTGTTTTGGTCTTACATTAAAACGATAATCCAAACCTTTATCGGGGGATTAACAGGCTTCTAACGAAAAGGTGGTTGAATGGATGAATGTATGCACAAAGTGCGGGACTCATTTTGAAGACAGTGTGCAATTTTGTCAAAACTGCGGGACGAAGAGGCGGGATCCTGTAGTAAAGAAGCAGAAAATGAGCAAAGGGACAATAATTGGAATTACACTTTTAACATTTTTTATTATAGTATTGGGCGGATTATATGCGTATGGATCTTCATATTACTCACAATCATCGCAAGTAGAGAGAATTATTACTGTTTTACAAGAGAGGGACGGGGAGAAATTAGCTGAGATCACCACGGCAGATGATCCAGCCGTTATTGTCACAAGAGAGAGTGTAACGGCTCTATTTTCATATATAAAAGAAAATCCATCTTACGTGAATGAATTGAACGAATATTTGAGGCAAGGTGAAAAACAAGGGGATGGAATAGAAAGAGCAGATTTTTCTTTAACGAAAGACGGGAAGTATTTCTTTTTATTTGATCGGTATAAATTGAAAGCGAAGACGTATTATACGACGCTGCTTTCAAATGAAAAAGGTACATCTTTAAAAATGAACGGAAAAGAAATTGATAAGACAAATGACAAAAAGTTTGAGAAGCAATATGGACCGTTTCTTCCAGGAACTCAAGTGTTTCAAGCGGAATATAAAAATGACTATGTAAAACTATCACGAGAGGAAAAGGTTGTACTTATAAAACAAAGTCAAAATAATGTAACGGTAGATTTAACGTTGCAAGGGCAATATATTACAGTTCAAACGAATGCGTCTGGTGCAACATTGTACGTGAATCAAAAGCCAGTTACTGCGTTGACTGGAGAAGAAATTACGTGGGGACCGATAGCGACTGATGGAAGTGCGGCGATTTATTTAGAACGAAATGGAGAAAACGGAAGGGAAACGACAAAGGTAGAAACGGTAACGGCACTTTCGGCTTATAATCTTCCATTTCAAAAGAAAAGTGTAGAAAAAACAGTTGTTTACAATGTTACTCCACCGCCTACGACTCATTATGTATATAATGGTTTCATCTTCCCTGATAGTGATATTCGAAAATTAACGAGTACGGACTTAACATATTTATCGAAAGAACAATTGAAAATAGCAAGAAACGAAATATACGCAAGACATGGACATATGTTTCAAACGAAAGATATGCAAGCGTATTTTTCAAAACAGTCTTGGTATAGAGAAAATCCGTATTTTACAGGAAAGCTAACAGATATTGAAACTTATAATGTTGAATTGATCAAATCAAGAGAATAAACGCGTGAAAAAGGTACAGTGCATAGCTGTACCTTTTCTATGGTTATTTAGCTGGACCAGGATCCCTTGAGAAAAAGATATGAAAGAGGAATGTGACTTTGCTTGCTCCTCCTGATGTACTTGCTTGCACATCAGATAATGCACTAGATGTTAAAACACCTTCAGAACGAGGGGGTACGACTATTTTGAGAGTATCATCTTTTTCTGATGAGGCAGTAACTGTTATTGTATCATCAGATAAGTTTACAATTTTAACAGTACCGATTGGTAAGATGGACTTGCCAGCGTGTGATGCTGAAGAGAAGCGAGAGCCTTTCCAAATCGTTTGTGCGAAAGTCTCATCATTAGATAACCAAGCACGAGCGCTGTATAATGTTACGTTAATAGAAAATTCTTGATCAAGTGGCATGGCGGCTTTCGGTTCTTGCGGTTCCTCTGGAGTTTGAGCGAGAAGGCCGGCGCACATGTATGTTTCACCTACTTTCAATAGTTACTGTTATAGCATATTAAACATCTTGTTTATAAGACACGACGGATACCTATTCATGCATAGGTTTGTGCACCAAATTTGTAGATAGAATTCTATTTCTTTACAATGGAAGTAGGGGTTATTTCTATAAAATATGGAAATCGTAAAGAGTATGTAAAAAAGAAGGAGTGGTAAAGTGAACTATGTCATTATTGGCGGAGATGCAGCAGGTATGAGTGCAGCAATGCAAATTGTTAGAAACGATGAAACTGCAAATGTTGTAACGTTAGAAAAAGGTGAAATCTATTCATACGCTCAGTGCGGATTACCGTATGTGATTAGTGGTGTTATTGCTTCTACTGAAAAGTTAATTGCACGCGATGTAAAGACGTTTCGTGATAAATATGGAATTGATGCGAAAGTACGTCATGAAGTAACGAAAGTAGATACGGAAAAGAAAATGGTGTACGCAGAGCATACGGAGACGAAAGATGTTTTTGAATTTCCGTATGACCGTTTATTAATTGCGACTGGAGTGCGTCCTGTTATGCCAGAATGGGAAGGGCGAGATTTGCAAGGCGTTCATCTTTTAAAAACAATTCCGGATGCTGAGCGCATATTAAAAACGCTAGAAACGAATAAAGTTGAGGCTGTAACTATTATTGGCGGCGGTGCAATTGGACTAGAGATGGCAGAAACATTCGTCGAACTTGGTAAGAAAGTAAGAATGATTGAGCGAAACGATCATATTGGCACAATTTATGATGCCGATATGGCGGAATATATACATAAAGAAGCAGATAAACATAATATTGAAATTTTAACGAATGAAAATGTAAAAGCGTTTAAAGGAAAAGAAAGAGTAGAACAACTAGAGACGGATAAAGGGACGTATAAAACTGATCTCGTTTTAGTATCTGTCGGTGTACAGTCAAATACTGATTTTCTTGAGGGGACAAATATACGTAAAAACCATAAAGGTGCAATTGAAGTAAATGCTTATATGCAAACGAATGTGAAAGACGTATATGCTGCTGGTGATTGTGCAACACATTACCATGTTATAAAGGAAATTCATGACCATATCCCGCTCGGAACGACTGCGAATAAACAAGGGCGACTTGCCGGACTCAACATGGTTGATAAACGCAGAGCATTCAAAGGTACGTTAGGTACAGGCATTATTAAATTTATGAATCTGACGCTCGCAAGAACAGGCTTAAATGAAAAAGAAGCGAAAGGGCTAAACATCCCGTATAAGACGGTCAAAGTAGATTCAACAAATATGGCGGGCTATTACCCGAGTGCTTCGCCACTTCACTTGAAATTACTATATCACGCCGATACGAAACAATTATTAGGCGGTCAAGTAATTGGAGAAGAGGGCGTAGATAAACGTATTGATGTTATCGCGATGGCACTTTTCAATAAAATGAGTATTCACGATTTAGAAGATGTCGACTTAAGTTACGCACCACCATATAACAGCGTTTGGGATCCAATTCAACAAGCAGCAAGGAGAGCGGAATAGCACTTTTTTAAGTGCTATTTTTTTTGTGAAAGGGGAATAAATAAAGTTTCACTTTATTTTGAATATACCGTTCACCCTTGAAAACATAGTATGTATCGCTTATATTGTCATATAGTATTTATTTTTTAATAAAGCAATGAACGAACCAGGAGGCACAGTATGGCAATTAACATGAATACAATCGAAGAATGGATTGCTGAATCAAATGCAAGAAACGAAGAAGACTTAGGAAACGTTGTTGAAGAGATGAAAGAAGTATGTGTCGGACTTGATAACGCGACATTAATTTATACGAAAAACGTATTTTGTTTCGGTAAGAAAGTAGAAGTATTCTTCTTCTTCCAAGATCACGTCGTTATCGGAGAAGAGAAGGAAGAGTATATTGAGATTGAAAAATTAAAGTATGATGACATTACAAATAGCAACTTAAAAACAAATGACAAAAATACAACGTTAGAACTAAAGTTTTCTAACGGGAAAGCTATTAATTTAGATAGTCTAAATGATAACTATGGTACGAAAAACTGGTTATTTGCAAGACAAATTAAGAGTATTTTTAAAGTAATCTAGTAGTAAAAGGCGGGCATTTGTAGGGTCTGCCTTTTTTAGTATGTTGAAGAGGTGTTATAAATGAAAATGATGAGTAAATTTCTTATGATGGAGAAATAGTAAATGAAATCATATCAATGAAAATTTATATATCGACATTTTGGAAAAGGATATAGATTTTCTGAAAAATAACGACGAAAATAAAGTGCTCCAATAACAATCTGAGAAAAAGCAGATCATGGTAGGCATTGCTATTAAGTTAAGAAAATTATTGCCCTAAAAAATAAAAAAATAGCTGTTGAGAGATGAAAATTTCGTTTTGGATTACTTCAGAATATTAGTTTAATGGGTAGTCCTTATATATAGAACTTACATAAAATCTAGATGAACTCCAGATACGTGTTTTATGATGAATCTTTTCCTCAATTTAGTGTTAAGAATTTTTCCTTTTTGTAACTGAAATATTGAATGTGGTAATTCTAATTCTAATTCTA
>NZ_QNUA01000055.1:0-48437 GCF_008042285.1 Bacillus sp. AR13-1 | reverse complement strand
AAAAATAAAAATTGACGTTTACGTTGTTTGTTTCGTTCAGTTTTCAAAGAACTACTTAGTCGCTCATTTGCGACTTCCTTATGTTAACATCTTCATTTTTCGATGTCAACTAAGTTTTTCAATTTCTTTTTTGTCGTTTCTGCGTTTCCGCATCAGCGACGGTTATTAATATATCATGTGGAAAAATGAAATGCAATAGTTTTTCTAATAAAATTTTTAACTTAGTAAAAAAGCATAAAAACAGCACCTTTCTTCTATATAAGTATAGTTTTTTAATCTGGCATCCATTTAACGAGTAATAATCTCGCTTTCCTTTTAATAGAAGGTTTCTCTCCCCTCAAATAAAGAAATAAAAAAAGCTTTGGAGAAATCTCCAAAGCTTAGTCTTGTTTATGGCGCATAGCCGGGAATAATAGTACGTCACGAATAGATGGTGCGTTTGTTAATAACATAACAAGACGATCAATACCGATTCCTAACCCTCCCGTAGGAGGCATACCGTACTCAAGAGCTTCGATATAATCATCATCCATCATGTGAGCTTCGTCATTACCTTGCTCGCGCTCTTTTAGTTGAGCTTCAAAACGTTCTTTTTGATCGATTGGATCATTTAACTCAGTGAATGCATTTGCATGTTCACGTGCAACGATAAATAACTCGAAACGATCTGTGAATCGTGGATCTTCGTCATTCTTTTTCGCAAGTGGCGAAATTTCTACCGGATGACCGTAAATAAATGTTGGTTGGATTAATTTATCTTCTACTTTTTGTTCGAAGAACTCATTAATAATATGACCAACTTCCATTGTATTCTTAATTTCCACATTATGTTCTTTTGCAAGTTCACGCGCTTCTTCTACACTCATTGGATTCCAGAAATCTGCTCCAGAGTGTTGCTTAATTGCATCTACCATATGAAGACGTGTCCATTCTGGCTCTAGATTAATTTCATAATCACCATATTGGATTGTCGTTGTACCCAATACTTTTTTCGCGATATGAGCAACCATATTTTCTGTTAGTTTCATAATATCATTATAATCAGCGTACGCTTCATATAATTCAATCATCGTAAACTCAGGGTTATGACGAGTTGATACACCCTCATTACGGAATACACGGCCGATCTCATAAACCTTTTCTAATCCACCCACAATAAGACGTTTTAAATGAAGTTCAATTGCGATACGCATATATAATTCCATATCTAACGCATTATGGTGTGTAGTGAAAGGACGAGCAGATGCTCCACCTGCAATCGCGTGCATCATAGGCGTTTCTACTTCAAGATAACCGTTGTCATCTAAATATCTTCTCATTTCACGAATGATTTTACTACGGGTAACGAACGTTTCACGGCTTTCCATACTTGTAATTAAGTCCAAGTAACGTTGACGATAGCGTTGTTCAACATCTTTTAATCCATGGTATTTATCCGGTAATGGACGAAGGGATTTCGTTAAAAGTGTAAATCCTATTGCTTTTACTGAAAGTTCTCCAACGTTTGTTTTGAACACTTTACCTTCAATACCTACTAAGTCACCTAAATCTGCTGTCGTAAATAATTCGTACTCTTCATCTCCAACAGTATCTTTACGAACATAAATTTGAACTTGCCCCTGTAAATCTTGAATATGCGCAAATCCCGCTTTTCCTTTACCGCGTTTTGTCATAATACGACCAGCGATAGAAACAGTGATTTCTTTCTCTTCTAATTCTTCTTTAGAGAATTCTCCATATAGACTTACTAAGTCAGTTGTTGAATTTGTGCGTTCAAATCGTTTACCGAACGGATCGATTCCTTGCTCACGTAAATTATGTAGCTTTTCACGACGAACAAGCAATTGGTCGTTTAATTCTTCGTGGTTCATGTTATCCATGATATTAATATCACTCCAGCTCTATTAATTTTTACAATATATACAGTATAGCATTTTCTACTCAACTAGAAAAACTGCCAGCAACTAACTGGCAGTTCTTCTTTCTTTCACGTAATTATAGGAAGTGTATAGAAGAATGTCAATCTCCTATGCCCCCTTATTAACCAACATAAATTGTTTGTTGTTTCGCTTCTACTTCTTCTACAAATGCACCTAATACATTCGCAAGGTCCTCACGTGTGTCGCAAGTATTGATACCATTACGCACACTCGCATTACCACGAACACCTTTTAAATACCAAGCTGCATGCTTTCTCATCTCTCTTACGGCAACATTTTCGTTCTTTAAATCGATAAGACGATCTAGATGCAACATACATACATCAATTTTCTCACGCACTGTTGGTTCCGGCATTAACTCACCTGTCTCTAAATACTTTACCGTACGATAAATCATCCACGGATCTCCAAGAGCAGCGCGACCAATCATAACACCATCTACACCAATTTCATCAAGCATACGCTTTGCATCTTGTGGTGTTTCGACATCACCATTTCCGATAACCGGAATATTTACAGCCTGCTTTACTTGTTTAATAATATTCCAATCCGCTTTACCTTCATACATTTGCACTCGTGTACGCCCATGAACCGCTATCGCTTGTCCACCAGCACGCTCAACAGCTCTAGCATTTTCTATTGCGAAAATATGTTCTTCATCCCAACCAATACGCATTTTAACTGTAACTGGCTTTTCAACAGCATCTACAACCGCCGCTACCATCTCATATATTTTATTTGGGTCTAAAAGCCACTTTGCTCCTGCATCACACTTAGTGATTTTCGGTACTGGGCACCCCATATTAATATCAATAATGTCTGCTGTCGTATATTTATCTACGTATTTCGCAGCATCTACAAGAGTTTCTTTCTCTCCACCAAAAATTTGTAAACTTAATGGCTTTTCTCTCTCATCGATATATAACATATCTAATGTTCTTTTGTTATTAAGTAATATTGCCTTATCACTTACCATTTCAGCACAAACTAAACCTGCACCAAATTCTTTTACCGTCAAACGGAATGCAGAGTTACACACTCCCGCCATCGGTGCTAGTACAACTGGATTTTTCATCTCAATATTTGCAATCTTTAACACCCGACTTACTCCTTCCTTTACGGTCACTTTGGCATCAATTCGTCTATTGAAACGTTTAATGTTTTAGCGACTTCTACTACAAAATCTTGGGAAGGTGATCTATTGCCCCTTTCAACTTCACCTAAAACCGATACAGATACCCCTAATTCTTTCGCAAAACCTTCTTGCGTATAGCCTTTTAGCTTTCGAAAAGCACGAATGCGTCTTCCCCATTTTTCTGCTTCCATACCGTTACTCCCTCTCGCCTTTTCATTTCTTCTACTTGTGAACGTGAAATGTCTTGTTTTATATCTTGATTGATTTCTAACAACGGAACGATAACA
Source organism: Bacillus sp. AR13-1 (assembly GCF_008042285.1). Classification (NCBI taxonomy): domain Bacteria; kingdom Bacillati; phylum Bacillota; class Bacilli; order Caryophanales; family Bacillaceae; genus Bacillus; species Bacillus sp. AR13-1. The sequence continues at coordinate 45,075 of NZ_QNUA01000055.1, read as the reverse complement.
AAAGCTCTTTCGAACATCCGCGGATGCGGAACAATAAGATTCTCTGCTTCAATATTTTCTTGATTATATAGTAAAATGTCAAGGTCGATGGTCCTCGGGCCCCATCTAATTTCCCTTTTTCTTCCTAGGTCATTCTCTACCTTTTGTGTTACTTTCAATAATTCTTGCGGTGATAAATTGGTAGAAATTTTTATAACTAAATTTAAAAAGCAATTTTGGTCAGTATAGCCAACCGGATCAGTTTCATATACAGACGAAACATCATCAACTTGGATATGCTGGTTTTTATTTAAAAACTGAATTGCTTCAGTTAAATAAGTATAACGCTCCCCAATATTGGAACCTAATGCAATGTACGCTATATTATTCATGGACGTTCTCTCGTAATTTCTACCGCTACAGCACGATAATGTCCCGGTATCGGCGGATCCGGTTTAATTACCTTAATTGTACACTGTGAAATACTCTCATATTGTTTCAATATATCTGTAGCGATATTTTCAGCAATACTCTCTACAAGCTTATACGTTCTATCTTCAACCACTTTTCTACATAGTTCGAAAAGCTCCCCGTAATTGACAGAATACTCTAAGTCGTCGCTTTCTCCTGCACGTTTTAAATCCAACTCCACCGTTAAATCCACTTTAAATCTCTGACCCAATTTATTTTCTTCTGGGAATACACCATGATAACCGTAAAACTCCATATCATGGATATAAATTTTATCCAATTACTTTGCCCCCTTACCAATCATCGCGTCCATCATCTTAGCCATACGCGCCATTTCTTTCAAATCATGAACACGGATAAACTCACAGCCCTTTTCAATACCAAGACAAACGGTAGCTCCCGTTCCTTCAAGACGTTCCTCCACTGGCAAATCTAACACATGGCCAATAAAGGACTTTCTTGAAGTACCTAAGAGAACTGGGTAACCCAGTACATTTAATTGTTCTAAATTGCGCATCGCTTCTAAATTTTGCTCAGGTGTTTTCGCAAAACCGATACCTGGGTCTAAAATAATATTCTCATCTCGCACACCAGCATCTTTAGCAATTTTAATACTTTCATACAAATCAGCAATCATATCGGCCATTAAATTGCGGTAATTCATATTATCTCGGTTATGCATTAAGATAATGGGCACATCATAATAGGCTGCAACTTCAGCAATCCTCGGTTCCGCCTTCGCTCCCCAAATATCATTAATAATATGAGCACCAGCTTCAATCGCTTGTTTCGCAACCTCAGCTTTATACGTATCAATAGAAATAGGTAGCTTTACTTCTTTTGACACTGCCTGAATCATTGGAACAACTCGCTTTATTTCCTCTTCTACTGAAACTTTAGCGAAACCCGGGCGGGTAGATTCGCCGCCAATATCAATAATATGGGCACCTTCACTTTTCATTTCTTTCGCATGTCGCACCGCAGCATCTACTTCGTTGTAACTCCCACCATCAGAAAATGAATCTGGCGTTACATTTAAAATCCCCATAATTAATGTCTTTTCATTTAAGTTCAATGTATATTCGCCGCAGCGCAAATCATAATCCCACTTCAAACTACACATCTCCTCTTCGCAATTCATTTCTGCTCCACAATTTCTCTCTCTGCACTCCATAAAGATCCATAAGTCTTTTTGTAACCACTCCCACTTTACCCGGGAAATCTTTCTCCTCTATACGATAAAGAGGGACAATCTCTTGAATAGAGTTCGTTACGAACACTTCATCCGCTGAAAGCAATTCATCTTTTGTAAAGAAACCTTCCTTTACTTCTATATCTAGCTCTTCAGCAGCCTTTATAATAAACGCACGAGTGATTCCGTTTAAAATCCCTGTTTCTAATGAAGGAGTATATAAAATATCTCCTTTAACAAAAAAGAGATTCGAAACAATACCCTCTGCAACATAACCTGTTTCGGTAAGAAAAATACCTTCCTTATTCACAACATTTCCAATTTCGCGTTTCCCTAAAATATTATTTAAATAATGATGGGACTTCAAGCGAAATGCACCCTCTGGTGTATTTCTCACTTGCTTTAAAATAACTCCTTCTTTTTCCACTACATTCCCTGGAGATGCTAAAGGTTTTATAAAAACAATAACAGACGGTTCTTCATATACTTCCGTTTGTAATCCTATTTCATCTATACCCGCCGATACATTTAAGCGCACATATGCATGCTTTAACCCATTCTTAACAAGTAGATTCTTTAAAATAAGCATCACTTCATCTTTTGTCATTGTCCATTTGATTTGCAATATATCGAGCGCATCCATTAAGCGTTCATAATGATCATCCAATAAAAAGGGATGACCATTATAAATACGAAATGTCTCAAAAACCCCAAGTCCATATAGGTAACCGTGGTCATAAGGAGAAATTTTCGCTTCACTCGCTTCTACATACGCGCCATTTACGTAAATTAACACGATGTCACACTTGGGCTATATTTGCGAATGAAATTCTGTAGCAACTCTTTCCCATGAGAAGTCATAATAGATTCCGGATGAAATTGTACCCCTTCAATCGGCAACGTTTTATGACGAAGCGCCATAATTTCACCTTCTTCAGTCCAAGATGTTATCTCTAAACAATTCGGTAACGTCTCTTTTTTAACGATAAGAGAGTGATAACGTGTCGCGGTAAATGGATTTGGGATATCAGAAAAAATCGTCTGCCCATCATGATGCATTAAAGATGTTTTTCCATGCATCAAACGCTCTGCCCTGACAACATCCCCTCCAAATACTTGCGCAATTGATTGATGTCCAAGACAGACCCCAAAAATCGGAAGCTTACCTGCAAAATATTTAATAACCTCCATACTGATTCCCGCCTCATTAGGACTACATGGACCTGGCGAAATCATTAAAAAATCTGGTTTCATATTCTCAATATCCGAAATAGTCACTTCATCATTACGCTTAACAACAAGCTCTTGTCCAAGTTCTCCAAGAAATTGCACTAAATTAAATGTAAAAGAATCATAATTATCAATCATTAATATCATTTCTCTCACCTAACCGTTTCTTCGCTACTTTCTTTTGCACGCCATAAAGCGATTGCTTTTTTTAACGACTCTTTATATTCATCTTTTGGATTTGAATCAATTACAATACCCGCTCCAGCTTGCACATGCGCTTGTCCATCTTTAGCAAGTAGTGTTCGGATTACAATATTCAATTCCGTATCTCCAGAATAACCAATCCAACCAATTGAACCCGTATAAATCCCTCGGCGAACAGGTTCTAATTCTTCAATGATTTCCATCGTACGTATTTTCGGGGCACCGGTAATTGTCCCACCAGGAAATACAGCCTTCACCAAATCGAAAGCATCTTTATCTACTTCCACCTCACCACGCACATTAGAAACAATATGCATAACGTGTGAGTATTTTTCAATTACCATAAATTCATCTACTTCAACAGTGCCATATTTACAAACCCGGCCCAAGTCATTTCGTTCTAAATCCACAAGCATTACATGCTCTGCTCTTTCCTTTTCATTTTCAATTAATTCTTTCGCTAATTCTTCATCCTCTTGCTCACTTGCTCCTCGAGAGCGCGTACCAGCAATCGGTCTTGTACTCACTTCTTTTCCTTGCTTTTTAATTAGCAATTCAGGCGAAGCACTAACAATTTGAAAATCTCCAAACTCCAAGTAACCCATATATGGAGATGGATTAATTTCACGAAGACTTGTATATATTTCTAGTGGATGTGTTTGTAATGTTCTTTCTTGTCTTGTCGACAAGTTTACTTGAAACACATCACCCGCTCCAATATATTCTTGAATACGTTCAACGGCCTTCATAAAGCCCTCTTCCGTAAAAGCGACTGCTTCATTTTTCTTTTCAGGAGATTCAAACGGCATAGTCACTTCGGGGGCTTCTTTCATCCAAAGACCCTTCCATTCATTTAATCGTTCTTCTGCCTCTTCACACTCATCTACATAATGCGTAATAATCCATAACACTCTCTCCTGTTGATCATACACAAACACGTCATCAAATAACAAAAAGAATATGTCAGGTATATTAATATCATCCTTCGCAAGAGAAGAAAGTTTTTCAATATAACGGATACAATCATAACTAAAGTATCCAATTGCCCCACCTTGAAAAGGTGGGTACTCCGGATTATAATCCGTTTTCCATTTCTCCATATACGCTTGCATTAAATCTAACGGATTCCCTCGCTTTATTGTTTCCTTACCACTTTCACTTATATGTAACGTCTCATTCTTACCCTGAATTACCGCTACTGGATCCAGCCCAACAATATTATAACGACCACCACGTCCACTTTCTAACAAAATATGTTGCGGCTTATCCTGAGAAAGAAATTTATATTGCTTAAAGAAATCTAACTGATATGGAATAGAAAGCGCTAAAGATTTTCTTCGTTGCATATCAACACCCCGTCTTCTGTTATCCCACCCTCTTAAGCCAATCAAATCAAACTACATAAAATTATTTATATAGAGAATGACTACACTTGAGGGCTAGTGAAAATAAATTAATTATACTACTTCTTATTTTACATGAAGTTTTCTAGTCATTCACTCTTTTCCTTTTTCCAATCAAAAAAGAAAAAGCATCCTTTTTTAAGGATGCTTTTCAAATCACATTCACTTATGACTCAAATTGATAAAGTGGTGTACTTAAATATCGTTCACCGTTACTTGGGATAATAACAAGTACCTTTTTCCCTTTACCTAATTTCTTCGCAACTTCTGTCGCTGCATAAACGACCGCTCCCGAAGAGATACCAACTAAAATACCTTCTTCTTTAGCCACTCTTCTCGCATATTCGAACGCTTGCTCCGTTTTCACTTGAATAATTTCATCATATACCTCTACATCCAATGTCTCCGGAACAAACCCCGCTCCAATTCCTTGGATCTTATGTGGTCCTGGCTTTCCACCAGATAATACTGGTGAATCCGCAGGTTCTACCGCGTAAATTTTGATATCTTTATAAGCCTCTTTCAGCACTTCACCGGCACCTGTAATTGTTCCACCTGTACCAATACCTGCGATAAAAGCATCTAATTGATCCCCCATCTGTTCAACAATTTCTGGACCTGTTGTTATACGATGGATTTCTGGATTCGCTTGATTTTGGAACTGTTGTGGTATAAAGTACCCATGTTCTTCTGCTAATTCAGTTGCCTTTCGAATTGCTCCGCCCATTCCTTCAGGTCCTGGAGTCAATACTAATTCAGCACCGTAAGCGCGTAATAAATTACGACGCTCAATACTCATTGTTTCTGGCATTACTAAAATTGCCTTATATCCTTTAGCAGCTGCTACCATCGCTAAGCCAATACCTGTGTTACCACTTGTCGGCTCAATGATTGTATCGCCCTCTTTTAATAATCCTTTATTTTCAGCATCTTCAATCATAGCTAACGCGATACGATCTTTAACACTGCTCCCCGGATTCATAAATTCTAATTTTAAATATACATCTGCGCTGTCTGATTCTACGATGCGGTTCAACTTAACGATCGGCGTTTTCCCGATTAATTCTGAAACTGATTGTGCCACTCGCATTCCTGTCACTCCTAACACCGAGTATTTTTATTGGTTTTATCTATATTTAGATTTTGTCAGAAAATTCCCTATTTGTCAATCTATTTGGGCGGCTGATTCTCCACCTAAACTTCTTTATTACAGCTTCTCAATTAGACTTGTAATATCTTCTTTAGCGAATTTATGTCGTTCATTACAGAAGTGACAGTGAACTTCCGTCTCTTCTTCTTCTGCACGAATTTGTTCTAACTCCGCTTTACCTAAACTAATTAGCACACTTTCAATACGCTCACGTGAACATGTACAATTAAATTGAACATCCATTGTTTCTAGCACTTTCACTTTATCTTCTCCAAGCACTTCATACAGTAATTCTTCTGGAGAAAGACCTTGTTCGATTAATTGTGATACTGGCGGGATTTGTTGAAGACGCTCTTCAATAAATGAAATTGTTTCTTCCTGCGCACCTGGCATAATTTGAAGAATGAATCCACCCGCCGCTAATACGCTATCATCTCCATTTACAAGAACACCAACACCTACAGAAGAAGGCGTCTGCTCAGAAACCGCGAAATAATATGTGAAATCTTCCCCTAGTTCTCCTGAAACAATGGGAGATTGACCAATAAACGGTTCACGCATACCGATATCTTTAATTACCGTTACAAATCCTTCTGTACCTACCGCTTGATATACACGTAATTTCCCTTGTTCCGTTCCTTCAAAATCAACATGCGGATTCGTTACATAACCACGTACATCCCCATTTGCATGAGCATCGACTAAGATAGGACCAATCGGGCCGTTACCCTCTACTTTAATCGTTAACTTCTGCTCGCCTTTTAACATAGCACCCATCATTGTACCCGCAGTTAAAGAACGACCAAGTGCCGCTGAAGCTGTTCTCCATGTATCATGACGCTTTTGCGCCTCACTTACTGTATTTGTTGTACGTACACTATAAGCACGAACCTCTCCATTAAACGCTAACGCTTTTACTAAATAATCTTTCATACTTATTTATTCACCCTTCTCATGTTGTAAATTTGCATTACGCTCATATAACATATACAAACCTTTTAACGTTAAAAACGGATCTACAATATCAATTACATTTGATTCTTCTGAAATTAATTTTGCTAATCCACCTGTTGCAATAACTTTCGGTTCTTGCTTAGCTTCTTCCTTCATACGCTTAACAATACCTTCCACTTGTCCAACGTATCCATAAAGAATACCTGATTGCATTGCACTTACTGTATTCTTCCCGATAACACTACCCGGTTTTGTAATTTCAATACGAGGAAGCTTTGCTGCCCTGCTATATAAAGCCTCTGCCGAAATCATAATTCCCGGCGTAATGACGCCACCCATATAATGCTTCTCTTCGTTAATATAACAATATGTAGTAGCCGTACCAAAATCAACAATAATAAGCGGACTTCCATATAAGTGGATTCCTGCTACTGCATTTACAATTCGGTCCGCGCCTACTTCACGTGGATTTTCATATTTAATATTCAAGCCAGTTTTTATCCCAGGCCCCACTACAAGCGGTTTAATTTTAAAATACTTTTCACACATACGCTCTAAAGCGAACATAATTGGCGGTACAACTGAAGACACAATAATACCTTTCACATCTTTAAAAGAAAGACCTTCATGCTCAAGTAACTGCTTTACAAGCATCCCATACTCATCTTCTGTTTTATGACGATCTGTTTCCATGCGCCAATGCTGACGAAGTTCCCCCTCTTCAAACACACCTAGTACCGCATTTGTGTTCCCTACATCCAATACAAAAATCATATTCTCACCACTTATCTTATTTAATCTATATTTGCGCAGTATGTATAAAACTTACAAAAACATCATATCACACATACTTATATAATCAGTTTTTCTATACTCATCATTGTACAAAAAGATTACTCTCTATTTCAATTTTTAATAATAGTTTCATTCAATTTTTTTTGCCACTTAAATTCATTCCACAAAAAAAGGAGTGACTATTGTCACTCCTTTTTTTCTTACTTATCTTCTGTATCTTCATCGTCTTTCTTCATATTGATGTTTACTTTCACATCATCTGAAGATGTTGGACGCTCAGGTAATCTGCCATAATCATATAAATGATTAATTTGCTCTGCATCTAATGTTTCTACTTCAAGTAACGTTTTTGCGATAATATCAAGCTTATCTCGTTTTTCAGTAAGAATTTGTTTCGCGCGAGCATAACAGTCTTTAATAATTATTTGCATTTCCACATCAATTTCATGCGCGATTGCATCACTGTAGTTTTGTTCTGAATGGAAGTCTCTTCCTAAGAATACCTGACCACCTTGTGAGCTACCAAATTGCATCGGTCCAAGCTTATCACTCATCCCGAATTCTGTAACCATACGTCTTGCAATACCAGTCGCACGTTGGAAGTCGTTGTGAGCACCTGTACTTGCTTCACCAAATACAATCTCCTCAGCTACTCGACCACCAAGTAAACCAGTGATTTTATCAAGTAACTCTGGTTTTGTCATGAAGTAACGATCTTCCTTCGGAAGCATTACCGCATATCCACCAGCTTGACCACGAGGGACAATTGTTACTTTATGAACGATATCTGCTTCATCAAGAACAACACCAATTACAGTATGGCCAGCCTCATGGAATGCAACGATATTACGTTCTTTTTCAGAGATAACGCGACTTTTCTTAGCTGGACCTGCAATAACACGATCCGTCGCTTCATCGATGTCACTCATATCAATTTTCTTCTTATCTTGACGCGCAGCTACTAAAGCAGCTTCGTTTAATAAGTTTTCAAGATCGGCACCAGAGAATCCTGGTGTACGAGTTGCAATTGCTCTTAAGTTGACATTCTCATCAAGCGGTTTATTACGAGCGTGTACCTTAAGTACAGCTTCACGACCATTTACATCTGGACGATCTACTGTAATTTGACGGTCAAAACGACCTGGACGTAATAACGCTGGATCAAGAATATCAGGACGGTTTGTCGCAGCGATGATAATAATACCTTCGTTTGCACCGAATCCATCCATTTCAACAAGCAATTGGTTCAACGTTTGTTCACGCTCATCATGACCACCGCCAAGACCCGCGCCACGTTGACGTCCTACTGCATCAATTTCATCAATGAAAATGATACAAGGAGCATTTTTCTTTGCATTTTCAAATAAATCACGTACACGGGATGCACCGACACCGACGAACATCTCTACGAAGTCAGAACCACTAATAGAGAAGAACGGAACGCCTGCTTCACCTGCAACAGCACGTGCTAGTAAAGTTTTACCTGTACCTGGAGGTCCCACTAATAGAACACCCTTCGGAATACGGGCACCAACTTCAGCGAACTTACGAGGGTCTTTCAAGAATTCAACTACCTCAACAAGTTCTTGTTTCTCTTCATCCGCTCCAGCAACATCTCTGAAACGAATTTTTTTCTTTTCATCATTGTATAGCTTCGCCTTACTTTTCCCGAAGTTCATAACACGACTACCGCCGCCCTGAGCTTGGTTTAATAAGAAGAAGAATAAAATGAAGATAATGACAAACGGAATGATAGAAGTAAAGAACGTTACCCAAGCACTTGTTTCTTCTGCTGGTTGATACTTAACTTCAGCCCCTTGCGCTTTATCATTAATTTTCTTTTGTAATTCCTCAGTATTTGGTGCATAAGTAACAAATTGTTCTCCTTGGCTAGAAGTCTTGAATTGTCCCTTTACCTCAAACACACCATTTTTCGGTTGAAGCTGCACATTACGCACTTCACCTTTTTCAAGTTGAGTAATGAATTTATCGTAGCTAACTGATGTCGTTTTTTGCGTCGAACCATTAAAATAGCTCACGATTCCAATTACTACTAAGAATATCAGTAAATAAAAGATGGTATTACGGAAGATACGATTCATTCCTAACCTCCTCTCACGGCATAAACACTATAGTAAATCGTAACATAAAAAAAATTTCCTATACAATTGTAACGCCTATATTTAATTAATTTGAGTAAACACTTGGTTTTAATACTCCTACATAAGGAAGATTACGGTACTGCTCTTTATAATCTAATCCATATCCTACAACAAATTCATGAGGAACAGTAAATCCAACATAATCTGCTTTCAGATCAACCTTACGGCCTGTTGGCTTATCTAATAAAGTAACAATTTTTACAGATTTCGCTTTACGATATTTAAACAGATCCACTAAATAGCTTAGTGTAAGACCGCTATCAATAATATCTTCAACGATTAAAATATCGCGACCTTCTACCGAAGTATCAAGATCTTTTAAGATTTTTACTTCGCCTGTCGAAACTGTAGAGTGACCGTAGCTAGATACAGCCATAAAATCCATTTCAAGATATGTATCTGTTCTCTTTAATAAATCTGCCATAAATGGCATTGCACCCTTTAGTACACCAATCGCAAGAGGTACTGTATTTTTGTAATCCTCTGCAATAACTGCACCTAGTTCGCGCACCTTTTCTTGTATTTGTTCTTCAGAAATTAATACTTTTTCGATATCTTGATTCATCATTTCATTATCCTCCCGGAAGACTCCTTGCTTTTGTAGTGAATAATCATGTATTTACCCTTCTTTGCTAGCTCTTTCGAAGTAGCAAACGCAGATCGTTTCAACAAGGGTACCCAAATAATATTTCCACTTGCGTCACAAACGATCGGCCATTCTTCTCTTTTTTCTTTTGGTACTTTCGCTTCGATAAAAACAGCTTTTATCTTTTTTGTACCATCCATACCTTGCATTGACATGCGATCTCCATTTTCCCTAGACCGAATACGAAGTGGATACGATATATCATTATACTTAGCAACAAATACTGTTTCATTCATGTTACTCGGTATATCTTCGCTCACCTCTGTTACAAGTTTATCCCCATTCGGCAATATAATTGTCCCAGGTACTGATAAATCTTGCGAAAAAGGAGAAACAATTTCTTGTTTAAATCCAAAACCACATTCTTCGTATGTGCGAACAATTTTCAAACCACCTGGAAAATCTAGTGAACCTGAAGGTTGTGCCCGCTTAAAAAATTCAATCACCTTGTCAATATGTATAGAAGAAAGCGAAGATGGAATCTTATATTCATAAAGATAGTTTAATATTAGTTGAATCCCTCTTCTTTGTAAAGGCATAGACATGGATTCAAAGGCAGGAATTGATAAGCTAATTTGTTTATCGCTTTTTTTTGTAATTACTTTATTCATTTTCTCAAAAGCTAATTCCTGCAAATAAGCCTCATCCTCTTGCATCTGCACGCTAAATTTTTGGAATTTCTCATGCATTTGTGGATTTTCTTCTTTCAAATAAGGAAGGACATATTTACGTAATCGATTCCTTGTATATACTTCTTTTTTATTACTCGGATCTATACGCGGAATAACTTTTAATTTATTACAGTAATCAACAATTTCTTCCTTAGTTACCCCAAGTAACGGCCTAATTAAATATCCATTATGAAAAGATCGCTTCACTGCAATGCCTGCGTATCCTTTCGGAGTACTCCCTCGTACAAGGCGCATTAAAATCGTCTCTACTTGATCATCTCCATGGTGACCAAGAGCTACATATCTCGCATCATATTTCTTCATTATTCTTTCCAAAAATGCATATCTGCATTCTCTAGCTGCAACTTGTGCATTCATTCCATATTGCTGTTGATATTGCGACACATTAATCCTTAGCGTTTCACAAATAACTCCTAGCTCTTTGCAAAGAACCTGTACAAACTGTAAATCCTCATAAGATTCATTACCTCTAAACATATGGTCCACATGTGCTACTACAATTTCTAGCTGTTTTTCTGCCCTTTTTTCTAACAAATAATATAAAAGAGCCAAAGAGTCAGGACCACCAGAAACCCCTACAACAATTGTTGAATGTTTCTTTAATACATCATGCTGCTTTACAAAGTCATCTACTTTTTCAACAAATGCATCTTTCAACTTCGCAATCACCTTTCATTAAACAAGAACAACAACATTAGTTACCTTGTATATAATGGTACAACTTTTACAAACATTGTGCAAAAAAAAGATGTACAAAATCCATATTTTTATCTTACATCCCTCCTGTATATTTAACAAAGTAATCACATTACCTTTTTAATCAAAAAAACCTAGGCATCTACCTAGGTTTTTTGATTATTTTATTGCGCCTGCATTCCTACTATTGGAATCGTAGCCCACTTCGGCATATTTTTCTTTACTTTCGCCACCACAATAGTCATATCATCATTTATATAACCATCACCAGAGCGAATTACTTCTTCCATAATAATATCAGCGATTTCCTGTGGGTCCTCTGTTTGTAGTTCTTTAATTTTACGTTTTATCCATAATTCGTGATTCTCCACATGTTGCGCTCCCTCAAAGATGCCGTCACTCATCATGATAAGAAGATCACCCGTTTTTAATTGCTCACCAACCACATCAACTTCAACATCTTCAATGATTCCCATCGGCAAATTACTTGCCTCAATTTTCAAAATATTATTTCCGCGTTTAACAAAACTCGGCGTCGATCCAATCTTTAAAAACTTCGCACTCGCATCCCGCAAATCTACCATAGCCAAGTCAAGCGTTGTATACATCTCCTCTGTCGTCCTTAAAGAAAGAATCGAATTGATGGACTTAATCGCTATTTCTTCATCAATACCTGATTGAAGTATCTTTTGTAATAATTTTACCGTTTCCCTACTCTCCATATGAGCCCTTTGTCCATTTCCCATACCATCACTAATCGCAAGTGCATATTTACCAACGCTCAAATCCATCATCGCGTAGGAATCACCTGAAACAAACCCACCACCTTTTGCAGCTGTGGCCAATCCTGTATCAAGAGAATATGTCTTCGCTGAACCAAATGATATTAAACTGTGCCCATTTGGATATGAGGATTTCTCTTCATGCTTAACGACGATATTCTCTTTTAAAATATCTGAAAGCATTGGAGCAACCAACTTCTCACATTCCCCATGTTCATTAGATGCAGCCGGAATCAACATTTCAATATCAATACTTCCTCTATCTAAACAATAAATATCAACATGCTCCACTTCGACACCAAAATCACGAAACGCTTGTAAAATTTGCTCCTCCTGCGCTTGATGGTTCTCTCTTTCTCGTTGTATCTCCTTAGCGAAATCCTCCATCACTTTTGATACACCTAGTAATTGCTCCGCTACAATTCTACGATTTTCCTTCATTTGTTTTCTTAATTTCTGCCCCTCATAGAAGTGATCTAATTCACCCGCTACTAAATCCGTTACTTTCTTCCCTCTCACACAATGCTTGTCCCATTCACGAACTAACTTCCGATTATGCTGCAGCGTTCCTTCTTCTGTTTCACTCATTATTTGTTTCATATAATCGTATGTTTTATCAAAATTAACTACCCAACATTGATCCTTCTTAAAGCATGTTTGACATGTTTTTGCAGTAATTGTACTTAAAAATAAATCAGCTTCTGTTTCTTTATCTTCCTCCTCCACATACCCGTATACAGAAAAGCTATTAGACAAAGCAGCAAATACATTAGCAAATTGATTGATTTTGTTTGCTGTAACATCGCGCACTCTTCTTAAATATTGTTGTTGATCCTGTGAATGTTCCTGTGTACCCGGCATAAATTTAGCAATACGATCCATAACAAGCTTCGGTGTTAATAAGAAGAAAACAATCGCTACACCAGATTCAATTAAAGTTGTTACAATACTTGTTTGCTTGTCTACATATAATGTAATTAAGCTTGTACCAATTAATAAACCTAAACTAACTCCTATACGCTTCCCTTCTTTTAACAATCCCCCAAGCAATCCTGAAAAGGCAAGGAGACTAAGTTGAGACAAGCTCGCCACATTTGCTAAACTTAATATTAACCCAGTGACAACTCCTACCGTGGACCCTGTAGCTGCCCCTGCAATAAAGGCAAATACTAATACTAAATATCTAGTGAAAATATGTTGAATAGAAGCATCATAAACAAACCAATCCGTTGTGCCCGTTAAAACAGATGCTAGTAATATAATTAAACAAACAATTTCTTCTGTTTCTAACGCTTGTTGCTTCCCTTTCCTTTCCACTAAAAGCGGAACACTTTGTAAAAATATCATCGTTAATACGAAGCTAAGCCCCGCTTCGATCGTACTGACGAGCAGATCATACATGGTGACGGTTTGCTGTGCAAAATATACAACAACTAAATGTGCGGTTAATGCGGAGATAAATACTTGGAATGGTACAAGTCCAACAGTTTTACGTGTAAACCGACTAAAGAAGATATTATAAATAAAGAAGGTAAAGATAGATGCAAAAGTAAAAAATAAATTATCTATTGAAACTGAAAGTGCTCCCCCCATTAGGGCTAAGAACGCGAGCGGCATTTTATCTCGCTTCATAACATAAACAGCAGCAAAAAACGGCAATGCAAACGGTAAAATGTTTGTTAATATATATGCTCGTCCCAAAAGAAAACCAATAACAGCAATAATGAATCCCCATCTAAAGAAAACTTTTTCAAACTTCATTCGCAACTTACTCGTCCACTTTATTGTTCCAAGCTGACTTTCATTCATCGCCAATGCACTTGTATTCATAGTATTCCTTCCTGCTTTAGGCATATTTTTAACACCACCTGCATAGTTTAATTACTGTTATTATAAAAGATGATTATTGGTTTTTTTGTCAAAACAACAGTTTTGACTTTTATAATCGTTCGACTTTTTATTCGAAATAAATCTACATATATACATAGTATTTAATTTATTTAAAGCGAGTTGAAAGAATGTTCAGAAAATATAGGGTGATTTTGTAGAAGTATTGTACGTCTTAATTTATATTTAACAAAAAAAGACCATGCAAATTTGCATGATCTTTTTAGATGACCCGTACGGGATTCGAACCCGTGTTACCGCCGTGAAAGGGCGGTGTCTTAACCACTTGACCAACGGGCCGTTAAATTAAATATAGCGGCGGAGGGGATCGAACCCCCGACCTCACGGGTATGAACCGTACGCTCTAGCCAGCTGAGCTACACCGCCATGTCGTCGTATTTAACGGACAATTAGTATATTACATCAGATATATTTTAAAGTCAATACATCTCAAAAACTTTTTTAAAAATATATTCTCTCACATAAAAAAGTACCCGAGTAATTACTCTGGGTACCTCTCTATATGTTAAGAATTAAACGGACTTATTATCCGCGACGTGCGCCACGGCCACCACGTTTAGATTCTGTGTTACGCTTTAAAGAAGTTAAACGATCTTCACTATCTTTTAAAAAGCGTGCCATCTTTTGCTCAAATGTTTCTTTTGGAGCTCGTTCGTTACCGCCACCGCGGTTATCTCTGTTGGAAGAACGATTATTACGTTGTGGACGTCCAGAACGTTGTTGATCACCACCACGTTGGTATTCACCGCGTGGACGATCTCCTTCTGTTTTTTCACGTTCTTTCGCTTTCTTAATAGATAGGCCAATTTTGCCATCTTTTTCAACATTGATAACCTTTACTTCTACTTGGTCGCCTACTTTTAAGTGATCGTTAATATCTTTCACATAATTATCAGCAACTTCACTAATATGAACAAGACCTGTTAAGCCTTCTGGCAGCTCCACAAAAGCCCCAAAATTTGTAATACCTGTTACTTTACCCTGTAACTTGCTGCCTACCTCGATTGACATAAAAAAAATGCTCCTCCTTAGTGGTTAAAAAGTCAAATTTTACTTTATTATATATAATCCTAAAATACAGTGTCAATAAGACATACTCTACTTAGAAACAGGAAAAATTATCTCCCCTTTTCCGGAGAAGAAATAATCCCTTCTAGCAATCTTTAAAACGTACTCTTCATCATTCAACTTTTGAACTTCATCTTTTAGATTCTTTTCTTTTTTCGTTAATGAATCCAGTTCTTTTTTCATGTCCTTAACTTTTGCTTCTTTTGCTTTAATGGAACTGTTTTGTTGATAAAACGTCACACTAATACTAGCAATAATTGTAAAAGCAAAGACAAGAAAAACCGCTAAACGGCGATAAAGTCGCTTCCTGTTCTCATCCGTTTGTATTATATGTTCTTTAACAGGATTTGGACTCTGTTTGTCGATTGTTCTTTGTCTCAGTTCCCTCATTTCCGAGGTCCCCCTAACTTCTTTTTTATACGCACCCATAATTGGAAGATATGT
Source organism: Bacillus sp. AR13-1 (assembly GCF_008042285.1). Lineage (NCBI taxonomy): Bacteria > Bacillati > Bacillota > Bacilli > Caryophanales > Bacillaceae > Bacillus > Bacillus sp. AR13-1. The sequence goes on along the minus strand of NZ_QNUA01000055.1, from coordinate 29,299 downwards.
CCCTTCAATTTTGCTACATATTGCAGGAACCCTACATGCTTCATTATAAAAAGTTTAACACGATTAGGGAGAAGTTTCCATATGAGCGAAGCAATAAACCGAACAGGCGAGAAAAAAACTTTCCATATGAAAAGTAATATCCAAATCACCATTTTCCATAACACATGTCCAATTGAAAGCAGTATACGAAATAAGAATAATATAAATGCAATAAATAGCTGTGCTATAATAATAACAGGTTTTATCATGAGTAGCTGTATAATTCGAACAAAAAATTGTGTTGTTTGTACAAAAATATAGATGAGAAAATTTAACATCTTCATGTATAGTGCTTTCAATAAGCTTTGATATGCTGCAAAACCACATAGTAACGCCAAAAATACATATATACGTAGTTCGGCTTCATTTACACGCAGTAATACATAAAAAACGAATAATGCTTGGACAATCCAAAATAGTATATCATGTATAAATACAAGCCAACGTTTACGCTCTTGGCGCTTTAAAAACCGTTGGTATGTATCTAAAGAAGCACCAATCCAAGCACCCATTCCAATCATCGAAAGCATTGTATACAACTGAATTGTTAGGCTCATTTAAACAGCTTACTAAAGAAGCCTTTAGTTTTCTCCCCTTGGTTCTCATCAATATACAGCATTTCATGAACTTTCCCTTTAATTGATACAATACCCTTTTCTACATCTAAATTCTTCATTTGCAAATTTTGACCACGAATTGTTAAAAAACCCATTACAGTCTCGAGTAAAAACTCTTCGCTATCAAAACTCTCTACCTGCTTTACACCGGTAATATCAATTACACGCCTGCCACGCATAATAATATCATGCTCTACCGAAACATTTTGTTGATTAGAAGACATAGGTGAGTAACCATTATTCACGAAAATCCCCCCATAGCTTTATACTAGCTAATAGTAATGTATGAAGGGCTAACCTATTTTAGAACAAGCCTTCTTCCGCTTTCACCTTTTCCTCACGAACGAGACTATACATGTTTGCTGCTTCTTCTTTTTTAGTTGTTTCTTTCAATTCATTTACTTTCACAGTTACTATTTTTTGCCCGAAACGAATTGTTAATTCATCCTCTACCTTCACATCTGAACTCGCTTTTGCCACTTGGCCATTAATCGAAATTCTTCCTTGGTCAGACACTTCTTTTGCTAATGTTCTTCTTTTAATTAAACGTGATACTTTCAAAAATTTATCTAGACGCATATCAAATCCCCCTATTAACGCTCTGTTTGTTTTGCCTCTTCCCATAAAATATCTAACTGTTCTAATGATAAATCTTGCATTTCCTTATTCATTTCAGCTACTTTTGCTTCCATGTATAAAAAGCGATCCATAAATTTCTCATTAGTTGAACGTAACGCTTCTTCTGGATCTAATTTATAATGACGAGCTATATTCACAAATGCAAATAGTAAATCACCAAATTCACCTAGCATCTTTTTCTCATCCATGTTTACAACTTCTTGTTGGAATTCTTGCCATTCTTCTAAGGCCTTCTCTATCATCGGCTGCACATCAACCCAATCAAATCCAACCTTTCCAGCTTTCTTCTGAATTTCATAAGCACGCATTAGTTGTGGCAAGCTTTTTGGAATACCCGCTAAAACAGATTCTTTCACGAATCCCTTTTCTTGTTTTTTAATTTCTTCCCAATTTGCAATCACTTCATCAGCATTATTTACATCCGTATCCCCAAACACATGCGGATGACGACGAACCATTTTCTCAGCTAAAGTCCGAATAATATCATCTATAGAGAACCAACCTTCATCCTCTCCAATTTGGGCATGAAGCATAACTTGTAATAATATATCACCTAGTTCTTCTACTAAATGATCATCATCCTCTTCATCAATTGCTTCTAGCACTTCATACGCTTCTTCAATTAAGTATTTCTTTAAAGATTGATGAGTTTGCTTTTTATCCCATGGGCAACCATTCGGTCCACGAAGATCAGCAATAATTGCTCTAAGCACATCAAATTGCTGATATAAGGACGCACGTTCCTTAACTGGCGGTACATACACACTCGTTAAATTATTTAATTCTGTTTCGTGATCTAACATGTATAACGATACCTTTTTCACTTGCTCGAATGAAGTCCCTGCAGCTGTTACGATATACACTTCGTAATCATCTGGCAAAATCTCCATTAACGTTAGCTTCACATCTGAAGCAACGAATGCATCATACACCTGGCAAAAGATTAAATGTTGACGTAATTCTAATTGTCCTCTTTCAAATGATGTAGCATCAATTAATTGGAACCCTTCAATCGGATCAATTTTTAGACTTGCGAACATCGGATCAAGGAAACTTTGTCCACCTTCAATTCGCACTTCAATATTTGCTGCTTCTCCTTTTTCCAAAAGTAGCTGAACTGTTCTTTCTGCTACAAGCGGATGACCTGGAACAGCATAAATAATTTCTGCGCCTTTAGCTTGTTCTAGCAATGTATTCGCAATTGTTTCATATACGATTTCAAATGTATCATGTGCCTCATATACATTATCAAAGGCCGTATACTTTATAGCTTCTTTCTCCAATTCTTCTATAACTGGGTGCTCCTTCGTTCTAACAAACATATGGTCTGCTTCTTTTATCTTTCGATATACACCCATTGTTAACTGATCTAACTCACCAGCACCTAATCCTAAAATAGTAATGATTCCACTCACAACCAGTCACCTCTATCCACTCTTCTTCAATGAACCTTCTTTTTTCTCTTGTTTCATAACGTTTCCTAATTCTTCTTTTGTAAATACACGTAATTTTAAAATTAAAAACATATATGCTAATCCACCGATAGCTACACCTAACAGCGCTTCAAGCGTCGCAATTCCTCTATGTCCTGTATCAATTACTAATCCGGACATTCGTAACATACGCATAAAGATTATTAATACAAACCCCATACCGATACCACTAATAGCTACACCTAACATATTCCGCCTATCAATAAGCGGCTCCGATACAGCTCGCATAAGTAACACACTATTTAGCAAGGCAATTACAATAAGCGCAACTAAAGTTGCAATTGCAGCTCCCTTTACACCAAAATACGGCATTAATATATAGTTTAAAACTAACTTCAAACAACCTCCAAATACAACGAATATTGCTGGTTTTAATGTTTGTCCCACTCCTTGCAAAATGGAAGCAGTTGTAATTGACAATGAACTAAATAAAATAGATAAAGATAAAATCGATAACACATCTGATCCATCACTATTTTCAAACAACATAATATTTGTAGGTTGAATAATACAAGTTAATCCAATAGCAGCTGCAGATCCAATAACAAATGTTATTTTCATTGCTAACTTTACCTTTTCTTGAATAAATGAAAGATCTCCTCTTTCTTTCGCCGCTGTAATAATAGGAATAAGTGACAATGAGAAAGAAGTTGTCACAACAGTACCTAATTGCATAAGCGGGATACTTCTATCATAAACACCTTTTAGTACCTTTGCATTTTCAACTTGCTCTCCCGCACGAATAAGCAAAGTATACAAGGAAATAGAATCCGCCATTTGTATAAAAATAAGGACTAAATTACTAACACAAATCGCTAATCCCTGCCAAAAAAGGATTCGAACAATTCCTTTTTTATTTCTAATTCCCTTCCATCTTTTGAAGAAAATAGCATGGAAATCATGACGCATATAAAGTAAAAGTACGATAATCCCAATAAGCCCGCCTGCAATTGAACCTAGCATGGCACCCGCACCAACTGTATATAAATCAAATCCATGAGCAATAAGGAATAGTGATAAAAATACAATAATAGAAACACGAATCGTTTGTTCAATTACTTGCGAAACAGCCGTCGGCATCATATTATTGAAACCTTGAAAATATCCTCTCGCTACAGATAAAAATGGCATTAGTAGGAATGAAAACGAAATAACACGTAATAATTTATTTAAATGTATATCGCCCATAGCCGATGCAATTGTTTCGGCCCCAAAGAATAATGTGAAAAACCCTATAAATCCAATTCCTAATAAAAACCAAAAAGATACACAAATAATTTCTTCTGCTTCTTTTTGTTTTCCTCGTTCTAATCTTTCTGCGACCATTTTTGAAATAATAATGGGAAACCCATAAGTAGCTAAAATCAAACAAAATCCATACAACGGATAAATTTGTTGGTAAATATAAAAACCAACATCACCCGCTATATTTTGATATGGAATACGGTAAAAAGCGCTTAATACCTTCGTAACAAAACTTGCGATTGTTAATATAATAGCCCCACGCCAAAAGGCTTGGTACTTCTTCGCTTCCATACAAGAAAACTCCTTTTTCTATTCTCACCCCTCGTATTATATCACAAAGAAAAACTGGCTCTCCTTCATATTCCTTACATTCACTGACTTCTTTCAACAGCAAAAATATTCAATGAAAAAAGGTAGCAAAGCGCTACCTTCGTTCAATATACTTATATCTCCAAATAGTTAATTTCTCAAATAGAAATATCATAATTAGGAAAGATTGCTACTTATAGAAATTACACTTCGCTACTGCTCCATTTGTTTCGCTAAAAAGCTTGCAGCTGTATTTACTGATTTATGCTCTACTTCACTTATAATAGCCTCTTTAGAGAAGATAACGACAGCTCCGATTGGATCTCCATTTGCAATAATCGAGCCAATTGTATAAGAGCTCACTTTTTCTGTTACTCCATCAATAATTGAAATTTCGCTTTCATCTGTCATAATTACAGACTTACGCTCTTCCATTGTCTTCTCAATTAAATCGCCAACACTTTTATTTAAGTATTCTTTTTTAGATGCGCCTGCTACTGCGATAATAGAATCACGATCGCATACAAGCACATTATGTCCTAAGCTATCGTATAAAGCTTCCGTATATTCCTTTGCAAAATTACCTAGTTCACTAATTGGAGAATATTTTTTCAAAATCACTTCTCCATCGCGATCAACAAATATTTCTAGTGGATCTCCCTCACGAATACGTAAAGTTCTACGAATTTCCTTCGGAATTACTACCCTGCCTAAATCATCAATTCGACGTACGATTCCAGTTGCTTTCATTCTAATGCTGCCTCACTTTCTACTGATGATCAAAGTGGTGAATTTACCTGTTCATGTAAAAATCACCAACTATTAAACATAGTATTTTACACATTAGTTCTTCTATGCACGTCGAATTGTATTTTTTATCTTATATTAGGCATTTATTACTTCTTTTTTTACATCTGGCAAGCCTTTTAATAAATTTTCAGCAATTGTTAACCATTTCGACGTCTCTAATCCATTCGTTTTCATCACAATTTTCAATTGTGACCCCTCCATACCAAGACCGATCATACGGCCAAAACTACTTCCTAGCATGAATAATTTTCCACCATCTATATTTTGGCTCGCTTGTTCAGAAAACAGGAATGTTACTTCAAATTTATTTTGCTTAATTAACTCAATTTTTTCTTTCATCGCCAACACTTTAATGTTTGCAATTTGTAATAAATAACCAACTTCTTGTGGATAATCACCAAATCTGTCAATCATCTCTTCCTGCAACTCTTCAATATCTTCAATTGCAGAAATACCTCTAAATTGTTTATACATCATAATTTTTTGTTTACTATCTGAAATGTACGCATCCGGTAAATATGCATCTACTTCTAAATCAATTTCAACATTAACGGTATTTTCAACTCCGTCTGTTCCTCTACGTTGCTCAATTGCATCTTTTAACATTTGAGAATATAGATCAAATCCGACAGAATCAATAAATCCATGTTGTTCTGCCCCTAACAAATTACCCGCACCACGAATTGATAAGTCTCTCATCGCAATTTTGAAACCGGATCCAAGCTCTGTAAACTCTTTAATTGCTTGCAGACGCCTCTCTGCAACTTCCGATAACACTTTATCACGTTTGTATGCAAAGTATGCATACGCGACGCGATTAGAACGCCCAACACGACCACGAAGCTGATACAACTGCGATAATCCCATACGATCTGCATCAAATACAATTAATGTATTTACATTCGGAATATCTACACCCGTCTCAATAATTGTTGTACTTACAAGAACATCATGCTGCCCTTCTAAAAACGATAGCATAACAGACTCTAATTCACCTTCATTCATTTTCCCATGTGCGTATGTTACACGAGCATCTGGAACTAACATCGAAATTTCATCTGCTTTTCTTTCAATATCCTCCACACGGTTATATAGGAAGTAAATTTGACCGCCTCTTGCTAACTCTCGCTCTATCGCTTCTCGCATTAACGCTGGATTATACTCTACTACATATGTTTGTACTGGGAAACGATTCTCTGGTGGTGTCTCAATAACAGATAAATCGCGCACACCAAGCATAGACATATGAAGTGTACGTGGAATCGGAGTTGCCGTTAATGTTAACACGTCAACATTTGCTTTCAATTGTTTAATTTTTTCTTTATGTGTAACGCCGAATCTTTGTTCTTCATCAATAATAAGAAGTCCTAAATCTTTATAAGTAACATCTTTAGATAAAATACGATGCGTTCCGATTACAATATCCACCGTTCCATCTTTTAAACCTTTAATCGTTTCATTTTGTTGTTTTCGTGTGCGGAATCTACTTAGTAACCCTATATTAATCGGGTAATCTTGAAAACGCTCTCGAATTGTTTCATAGTGTTGTTGTGCAAGGATTGTTGTTGGTACTAAAATCGCAACTTGTTTTTCATCCATAATTGCTTTAAATGCCGCACGAATAGCTACTTCCGTCTTTCCATATCCTACGTCACCACAAAGAAGCCTATCCATCGGACGTCCGCGTTCCATATCTTTCTTAATCTCTTCAATAGAACGTAATTGATCCTCTGTCTCTTGATATGGGAATAATGATTCAAACTCTTGTTGCTCTGCCGTATCTGGTGTATATGCATAACCTTTCGAAGCTTCACGCTCGGCATATAATTTAATTAGGTCATCTGCAATGTCTTGTACAGATTTTTCAACTTTCGTTTTGACCTTCTTCCAATCATTTCCGCCTAATTTATAAACTTTTGGTTCCTTACCTTCAGACCCTACGTATTTTTGCACTTGATCAATTTGTTCAATTGGAACGTATAACTTATCATTACCTTGATATTTAATATTTAAATAATCTTTATGAACACCATTAATCTCTAATGTCTCAATACCTAAAAATTTACCTATACCATGATTTACATGAACTACATGGTCTCCAACTTTTAATTCCGAATAACTTTTAATACGTTCAGCGTTAGATAACTTTTGCTTACGTTGTGATTTTTTAACCTTCTTATGAAAAAGCTCCTTTTCAGTAATGACAACAAACTTTTGCATCGGCATTTCAAAGCCTGCATGTAAATCACCTACAGCAATTTGTAACCTTCCAGGCAATAAGATATCTGTCGCCTCTACAATGTCTGCATCAATATCATAATCACTTAAAATATGTTGTAGTTTTTTTACACGTTCATCATCTGTTCCAAGCACAACGGTCGTAAAATTACCTTCATTCCATCTATCAATTTCAGTTTTTAACAAATGCATCTGTCCGTGGAAATCTTGCATCGTTTTACATGTCACATTTACAATATTTTGAGGATGTGTGTGTGCTATATGGCGTAAGAATAACGTTAAATATACAAAACTTCTTTTTTTATTATGAAGAAACTCCTCAAACGAGTGGGAGAAAGATAAATCCTGAATAATTGTTCCTTCGCCAAGAAGTGAGATATACCATTCCGCTTCTTCTGTTTCAAGATGTGATGCTGTTTCTTGAATACGGGAAATCTCATCTAAAATCACAACACCATTTTCTGGTAAATAATCTATCAGACTAGCAGGTTCTTTATAGAAAATAGATAAATATTTAAACATTTGTTCTATGCTCTGCCCGTTTTTCAACATTTCAATTTCATGACTAACCGTCTCAAGCACAGTAGTCTTTAATTTATCATCGGAAAGCTTTTGCATCGTCTTAGTCAAACCTTCTTCAAGATGCTTAATTCCCGATTTCAATTCTTCCTGTGAAAATAAAAACTCTGTTGCTGGACCGAACTTAACACTTTCCTTTTTATCTTGAGAACGCTGTTCATCCACATCAAACAATCGAATAGAATCGACTTCTGTATCGAAGAATTCAATACGAAACGGTAATTCTTCCGTTAATGGGTAAATATCTAATATTCCCCCGCGTAAACTGAACTCTCCTGGAGCTTCTACCATTGACTTACGCTCGTAGCCAATATGATGTAAAGTATGCAAGAGTGCATCTAAATCAATCTCTTGCCCTAGATTGATTTCAATTTGCCTTTGCTTCCATAATTCTTTTATTGGTAAAAACCTACGCAGCCCTGCAACTGGCGCTACAATAATCCCATTCTCTCCTGCAGCTAAGCGATTTAACACTTCAATACGCTGTGCCTTCAATTCTGGACTTGCAACACCAACCTCCGATGCTATCAATTCATTTACCGGATATAGCCAAACATCTTTTTCACCAAGTAACGCCACTAAATCTTCATGTACTTTTTGTGCTTGGTATAAATTGTGCGTCACGATAAGTTGTGATTGCTTTGTCTTTTTATATAAAGCTGCCATTAATAATGAACGAGAGGATGTTGCCATACCCGATACAAGTTGTTCTTTCAACCCATCTTCTAGCCCATTAATAACCGATTGTATTTCTTCATTTTTATAAAATTGCTCTAATAAACCTATCATTTTCAAAACTCCTCTCAACATAAAGAGCAAGTTACTATATTTTATGCAAATATTTTGGAAAAAGAAAACAGAAAAATGCTTTGGACATGCCAAAGCGACAACATTTTATTGCAGAAATTTTTCATATTCATAATACTCAGGATAAGATGCGAGCGTTTCTTGACACGATTCACAAATCGTTTTTATATATATATTTCCATTCTCATGAAAATGAATCATATCCACTACTTCTTGCTCTGTTAGTTGAAACAAAACGTCGCTATATACTTTTTCTGCGATAATGGAGCCCACATTACTTCCACAATGTCTACAGTAATAATAACCTTCCATACTAGCCTCCTAAATATCCAATTGCTACTAGTATGGGATAAAACAAAATAAAATATTCCAGATTGTGCGCTTAACTATTAAAAGTATTCATGATTTGGAGAAAAGGTTTATTTAACCATTCCTCACATGCATCTGCTGCATTTTCAATGGATTGATTAACGCCAGATATTTCTTCAGATGTAAAACGTCCTAATACGTAATCCACTACTTTTATCCCATTTTTCGGACGATCGATTCCCATGCGGATACGTTGAAATTCTTGTGTTCCTAAATGTGAAATTGTTGATTTCACACCATTATGTCCACCCGCACTACCTTTCATGCGAAGGCGTAATTTACCTACAGGAATATCTAAATCATCGTACATAACAATGAAGTCCTCGACATCAATTTTATAATAATCCATGAGTGGACGGATACTTTCCCCAGATAAATTCATATATGTAAGTGGCTTTAGTAAGATTACTTTTTCCCCATTAACAAAACCTGCGCCAAATACCCCTTTAAACTTTTGTTCATTCAAAGAAATACTCCAACGTTTTGCAAGTTCATCGATTGCCATAAATCCAATATTATGCCTTGTTAATTCATATTCTCTACCTGGGTTCCCAAGTCCTACTATTAATTTCATTCTTGTACCACTACTTTCTTTTTTCGATACGAAAAGACGTAACCAAGCTTGGTTACGTCTCATTCTATCCAATTAATTGAATAATACACTTACAGATTCTTCTTCGTATACACGAATGATTGCTTCTCCGATTAATGGAGCAACTGAAAGTTCATGTACTTTATCAATTTTCTTCTCTTCTGGTAATACGATAGAGTTCGTTACAACTAACTCTTTAATATTCGAATTTTGAATACGCTCAATTGCTGGACCAGATAATACTGGGTGTGTACAGCAAGCATATACTTCAGAAGCACCGTTCTCAACAAGAGCGTTTGCCGCTAATGTAATTGTACCAGCTGTATCAATGATGTCATCAATTAAAATTGCTGTTTTGCCTTCGATGTTACCGATAATGTTCATTACCTCAGATACATTCGGACGAGGACGACGCTTATCAATAATAGCGATTGGCGCTTTTAGGCGATCCGCCATTTTTCTAGCGCGCGTTACACCACCGTGATCAGGAGATACGATTACGATATCTTTAAGGCCTTTTGCTTCAAAGTAGTCTGAAAGAATCGGTACACCCATTAAGTGGTCGATCGGGATATCAAAGAATCCTTGAATTTGCGGAGCATGTAAATCTAGAGTGATTACACGAGTTGCACCTGCTGTTTCAAGCAAGTTTGCTACAAGTTTCGATGTAATTGGTTCACGAGAACGCGCTTTACGGTCTTGACGCGCATAACCATAGTAAGGAATAACAATATTAATTGTTTTTGCAGATGCACGTTTTAATGCATCAATCATAATAAGTAATTCCATGATATGTTCGTTTACTGGGAAGCTTGTAGATTGAATAATGAATACATCGCAACCACGGATACTTTCTTCAATGTTAATTTGAACTTCTCCATCACTAAAACGATCAACAGAACATTTTCCTAGTCCTACTCCAATATGCTTTGCAATTTGCTCAGCAAGTTCCTTATTAGAGTTTAAAGAGAATACTTTCAAATTAGAATTTAGATATTGAGTCGACATCTAGATTAACCCTCCACATTATGATTTTTTCTTATTCAGCAATTGATCAACATAGTCTTCTTTGTTAACTTGACGTGCACGTGCTACTGATAATGCTTTTGATGGAACATTCTCTGTTATTGTAGAGCCTGCTGCCACATAAGCACCATCTTCAACTGTTACAGGAGCAACAAGGTTTGAATTACATCCAATAAATACCCCGTTACCAATTACAGTTTTAAATTTATTCTTGCCGTCGTAGTTCACCGTAATTGAACCACAACCAAGATTCACGTCTTCTCCAACTTGTGCATCCCCGATATAACTTAAGTGTGAAGCTTTACTTCTATTACCAAAAACAGTTTTTTTAATTTCTACGAAGTTTCCAACGCGCACTTCATCTCCAATAACTGAATCTGGGCGAATATGTGCAAATGGACCAACTGATACTTCTGTACCAAGTTTGCTGTCATGTACAGTAGATTGACGAATTACCGTACGATCTCCAATTTCACTATCGCGAATTACTGTATGCGGTCCAATTTCACAATCAGAACCAATTACAGTGTTCCCCTCAATAACCGTTCCTGGGTGAAGAACTGTATCACTACCAATAATTGCATCCGCAGAAATGTATGTGTTACTTGGATCAATAATTGTAACACCATTTACCATGTTCTTTCTGTTGATACGATTTTTCATAATAATTTCCGCTTGCGATAGAGCGACTCTGTCGTTAACACCTAACGTTTCATCGAAGTGCTCTGTTTGATAAGCTGATACAATATGACCTTCATTTTTTAAAATTTCAATAACGTCCGGAAGGTAATATTCGCCCTGTACATTATCATTTGAAACTTTAGAAAGTGAAGCAAATAAAGCTTTATTATCAAAACAATACGTACCTGTATTGATTTCTTTAATAGCTAATTCTTTTTCATTCGCATCCTTATGCTCAACAATCTTTTCAACATGACCATTCTCATTACGAACGATACGGCCATATCCAGCAGGCTCTTCTATGTACGCTGTTAGTACCGTCGCCATTGCTCCCGCTTCTTCGTGTTGCTGAAGCAATGCTTCCATCGTTTCAGCAGTTATTAGAGGTGTATCACCACAAATAACTAAAGTTGTTCCCTCTTCATTTGCAAGTACACTTGCAGCTTGATCGACAGCATGAGCTGTACCAAGTTGTTCTGCTTGTAATGCAAACTCACTTACGTTTCCTAGCTGTTCTTGTACCTTTTCAGCACCATGTCCAACGACTGTTACAAGTTTCTGCAATCCTAATTGAGATACTTCATTGACTACATGTTGTACCATTGGTTTTCCACATACAGGATGCAGCACTTTGTATAGCTTGGACTTCATACGTGTGCCTTTACCTGCAGCTAGAATCACTGCAAATCTGTTTGACATATAGACCCTCCATCGCAACCTATTTATCCATTAACGATATTATCCTAAATCATCATATATTTCAAGAAACACATTATAACTATTAAATTTTACCATAATTCTTATAAGATGTTTTACTCTTTAGTATCTTTTTTAAGGAATAAGCTATACTATTTTAAATGATTTTGAAAAAATTAGAAGTTTTTCATCTTTATTTTTTCAAAATATGAATTTTTATAATTAGAAACGTGTATTATTCAAAAAAAAACAAACTCCTGTAAATGCTTACAGGAGTTTGCTACAAAATTATAAGACTTTCTTTCAAAAGCCCTTTTCATTCGAATTTTACGAAGCGCCTGCTTCTTCAAACTCAACCTCTTCTAACTCGCCTAAACGATGATACTCTGTTAAAACCGCATCTTGAATTTTAGAGCGTGTATTAGAATTAATCGGATGTGCAATGTCACGGAATTCTCCATCTGGAGTACGTTTACTTGGCATTGCTACAAATAATCCATTATTACCATCAATTACACGAATATCATGAACAACAAATTCATGGTCTAGAGTAATAGAGGCAATTGCTCTCATGCGGCCTTCTGTGTTTACGCGGCGTAATCTTACGTCAGTCACTTCCATCTTGTGTTCACCACCCTTTTCTAAATAAGCGATATATTTGTATAAATTCCACAAAATTTCTATTTTCCCTTTAATTTTTTAAAAATTTTTAAGATAAAAATTTTTATTGTAGTTGAATATAAGGATTAGTAGAGGTTATCGCTTACAAAGAGTTACTTAACTAGGGCAATTACTTCGATTTCAACAGAAACATCTTTCGGTAATTTTGCTACTTGTACACAAGAACGCGCTGGTTTATGAGTAGAGAAATAAGAACCGTATACTTCATTAACAGCATTAAAATCATCCATATCCTTCAAGAATACTGTTGTTTTTACCACTGTATCAAATGAAGCACCTGCTTCTGCTAATACTGCTTGTAAATTTTCAAATACTTGCTCTGTTTGTACTGTTACATCTCCTGTTACAAGTTCTCCACTTGCCGTTAACGGAATTTGTCCTGAACTATAGAACATATTATTTACAATAATCCCTTGTGAATATGGTCCGATTGCCTGTGGTGCTTTGCTTGTTTGAACAACTTTCATACTTTTCACCCTTTTATTATTTATTTTTACTCTTTAAAAATAGTGTACCAAAGGCAGTTTGTCCATCTATTTTGTAATTTATAAATAGGAATAAAAAAAGGTAAAGCTATCTGCTTTACCTTTTTACTCAGCCTCTACAAGCCCTTTATCAAATGGTGCAAGTGCATAATTCCCCTTTTCCACTTGAATCGCTTTTTCTTTCACATCAACTTCTGACAGACGAATTAATGATACAAAGTTATTAATAAGTCTTTCTTCAATATCCGTAGACTCTACTAATACGCCAATCCCAACAACATTAGCTTTAAACTCTTCTAGCATGCTCATCATACCTTGAATGGTTCCGCCAGCTTTCATAAAGTCATCAATAATTAAAACATTGGACCCTTCTGGAAGGCTACGCTTTGCTAAAGTCATCGTTTGGATTCGCTTAGAGGAACCTGATACATAGTTAATACTAACAGTGGGTCCTTCTGTTACCTTATTATCTTTTCTCGCAATTACTACCGGTACATCTAAGTAGTTCGCTACTGCATAAGCAAGCGGAATTCCTTTTGTCGCTACCGTCATAACCGCATCAATTGGTTGCCTAGCAAAAACAGAAGCAAATAAACGACCTGCGCCATTAATCTGGCGAGGATTACTTAAAAGATCCGTCATATATAAGTAACCGCCAGGCAAAATACGGTCTGGGTTTTCAAATAAGCTACAAAGCTCGTTAATAATTAGATTTGCCTCTTCTTCACTTATATAAGGAATATATTTCACTCCTCCTGCTGCTCCTGGTACCGTTTGCAATGTGCCGACACCTTGTTGTTCAAACGTTTGCTTAATAATAACTAAATCTTCACTAATGGAAGATTTAGCCGATTGATACCTTTCAGCAAAAAAAGTGAGAGAAACTAGCTGACGAGGATTTTGTAACAAGTAATACGTCAGATCGACCAATCTTGTACTTCGTCTAATTTTCATACTCTCACCTCAAATCACGAATATTCTAAACAAATCATAACGTATTATACGTCTTTATTCAAGCGTTTCTCGCTCTCCTAATAAACGCACTGCATATACTTGCTCGCAAAATCCTTTTAACCCGTTATATATGCGGTGCATTCGCGAATCATGGTGTACAAGACCAAATACAGTTGGGCCACTTCCACTCATTAATACGGCATCTGCCCCAAAGCGTTTCATCTGTGATTTAATACGTGCAACCTCGGGATGCATCGCAAACGTCACATCTTCTAAAACGTTACCAACAGTATCACAAATTCCTTTATAATCGCCATGGTTAATGACTTCAACCATTTTATCTACATTTGGATGAGTAACACGATTTAATTTTAAATTTCCGTACACGTCAGCAGTAGATACACCAATGTGGGGCTTTGCTAAAACAACCCAACAAGAAGGCGGAGTCTTTATATGTTCAATTTCTTCTCCTCTTCCAGTGGCAATAGCAGTTCCACCATATACACAGAACGATACATCTGACCCAATTTCTGCGCCAAGCTTTGCTAATTCATCGATTGTTAGCCCTAAATTCCATAACTTATTAAGGCCACGTAATGTCGCTGCTGCATCACTACTTCCACCTGCTAATCCAGCGGCTACTGGAATCGTTTTTTCAATAGTAATAGACACACCTTTTTTTACATTAAACTTCACTTTTAATAATTTCGCTGCTTGATAAGCTAAATTGCGTTGGTCGTCTGGGACATACCGATTATGGGACAAAATTTCAATACGGTCTTCTGCTAATTCCGTTAGCTCTAAACGATCTGCCAAGTCGATTGTTGTCATAATCATTTTCACTTCATGATATCCATCTTGTCTTTTTCCCAGTACATCTAACGACAGATTAATCTTTGCTGGTGCTTTCACTAGTAGCTTCAATCTATTCACCCACTCTATGTACTCAATCTTTTATCGTTTATTTTACCATAAATTTATAGTAAGACGATGACACTTCCCTAATTATATCGAAAAGCATTCAGAATGAAACTACTTATGTCAAATGACGGCACCTTTTAGCGTGCAAAAAGCCGAGGAATCTCTCCTCGGCTACCGTAGCATAGAAAGTATCTTACAACTACTGGTTTCGTTTCATTAATTGCTGTTCTGCAATTTCTATAGCACGTTTCACCATATTACCAGCATCTTTCGCACGAATTCCGCCCCATCCTTCTTTCTGAACAACATCATAAAAGCCAAGCTCTTTTGCAAGCTCTTCTTTAAATTGATTTGACATGACTCCTCTTCGTCTACTCAATGCAGAGTCCCTCCTTATTTTGCTACGGTATAATTAGTATGCAAAATAATATAGCTTTTCATTTATGGGAATATATGTAACGAAAAATACATTAATTATAAAATACTTCATTTTGAGATTCATCGTAAAATGTTAGCTCTACTGTCTCTGTTAAAACATCTGCATAACTATAAGATACACGTTGCAATGCATCTTCTTGCTGGTCTAATTGTACAACAAACACAGAACGATACGTTTCTGCAAGTACACCTGATTGCTCCACAGTTTTTCTTCTCCCACTATTTGCCTTTAACATAAGTCGCTGTCCAAGATGGTGATCTAATTCGCTTTTAATTTCATCTAAACGTTTTGACATATACTTTGCTACACCTCGCTGTAATTTAGATTGAACACTTAAAACACGATATATCTATCCCAATTATTAACCGCAATTCACAGACAATATCATTATAAAAGCATCATGCGTTCAAATAGATAGAAGAAATACTATATTCTAAAAGTATCATTGTATAGTCTGCACGTTCTTGCCGCTTTTTATCCAGACTCATTTAAATCATTTCCACATAAAAAAGCAAGATACGTATGTACCTTGCTCATTCGTCATAATGTTGAAAGGGCAATCCTGTTCGTAAAATCCCTCTTGTTTCAATTCCGCCTAGTCCCTTTTCGCCAGTAATTGTATTACGCACAACGTCCCATACATTTACTCTTTCCATAAATGAAGTGAAACTAATTTTGCCAACTACATATACAGGATCTAGAGCATGAATATTAATTCTAGACGGTGAACTAGCAAAATTAGCACCTGCCCGAATCAACGCCTCAAAGTGTGATTGACAAGCCCCAGCAAAAATAACGAGTTGATCTAACGATGGATACTTTTTCCGCACTTCTCGAACGGCCTGTACAAAATGTCTAGAATGTCTATATGCTGCTAAATCTCCCATAACTCCTTTTGACTTTGTATATGCATCATGTCCTGTAATAACTAAAATGTCTGGGCGAAAATGATCTATTAAGTCTACTACCTTTTCATGCATCTCCGTTTCCTTACAATGAATACCTTGAACAGGAACGCCTATTTTATTATATAAATCTAAGCACTTGCGCAAATATAAAGGATCTCCATCTATATGCAACACACGTCCTGGCATTTGAAAATAATTCACTTCACTTGTATATCCACCAGTTGAATTATGTTCATGTCTTTGTTTCATCAACACGTAATCTTGCTGAAACAACCGGTAAGTACGCTCCATCGTTTCTTTTTCACGCTTCACTCTATTTTTATGTTCTCGTTGATCTATACTAACTAAATCTGCAAGTGGTGCATCCGCCACAAGTCTAATTTCCTCTCCAAATAATATTGCCATATCGCCTTTTATTTCTATAATACGAAAAAGAATATCCCTATTATGAGAATATCGTTCAACTAATTCTCCAACATGTAAATCCATTCTCCTACCTCCAAACTCCAAACTCCAAACTCGTTAGGCCATCTTACCTGTTTTTAAAGTATGAATTTAGGAAAGGAAAGGTGACAAAAGGGACAGCTCAAGTTGAACTGTCCCTTTCATATTCTTATGACAATTTATGAAGAATTAATGCATTACTTAATGTTGCAAACTCTTCGATAGATAGCGTTTCGCCTCTTCGCTTCGGATCAATTCCTACTTCTGTCAAAATTCGATCCAACAGCTCTTTATCTTTCGGGAAACCATTTAAATTATTTGATAAATTATTCATTAAAGTTTTACGACGCTGTGCGAAACTTGCTCGTACTACTTCAAAGAAGAAAGTTTCATCTGTCACTTCTACAACTGGTTTAGGACGCTTTAGAAGACGGATAATCGCAGAATCAACATTTGGTTGTGGCACAAACACTGTACGCGGTACAGTCATAACTGTTTCTACCTCTGTATAATACTGAATGGCAATTGATAAAGAACCATACTCTTTCGTTCCTGGTTTAGCAGCTAAACGATCCCCAACTTCTTTTTGCATCATAACAACAAATCCACGAACCGGTAATTTTTCTTCGAGCAATTTAAATAAAATTGGCGTTGTAATATAGTATGGTAAGTTAGCTACTACCATTACATCTTGTCCTTCTTCAAATTGCTCACTAAACACTTCATGTACATCTGCTTTTAGTACATCTTTATTTATAACTGTAACGTTGCTATATGGAGCTAACGTCTCGTCTAAAATTGGTAATAATCTCTGATCAATTTCAAAAGCCACTACTTTTTTAGCACGCTTCGCCAATTGCTCTGTTAACGCACCGATACCTGGTCCAATTTCAATTGCGCCACTTTCTGAACCGATTTCTGCGTGATCAACGATACGATTTAATACATTCGTATCAATTAAAAAATTTTGTCCTAAACTTTTTTTGAATGAAAATCCATACTTTTCAACAATGTCTTTCGTACGATTTGGTGTTGCGATATCTTTCATTTTTTTTCCTCCTGTATTACTTGCTTATAAGCTTCTGCAAATGATTCCTTTGAAACCTGAAACATTTGTAAACGTTTATGTAACTGTTTTGCGTTTGTATAACCAATCTTTAATAGCTTACCCACTCTTTCTCTGCGACTCTTTGCCATTTCTCCGCCCACTAAGCCCGCATCGACTAGATCACTCCAACTAATTTCACTTGTGTAAGCTTCCATTTCTTCATGTATATTCTCTAAAGCACGGCGAATCGACTCATTAGAAGCATGTTCGATTCCAACACCTTTTTTCCTTTTAGCAAGTGCTTCTTCCTTCGTTAAAAAAGCATGCTTACATCCAGGAACCTTGTCAGAAATAATTTTTCGAATACGCTCTCCAGGATAATCCGGATCTGTGAAAATAATAACGCCTCGTTTTTGCTGCGCTAATTTAACTTGCTCAATAACGTGATCACCGATTGCTGAACCGTTCGTTTCGATTGTATCCGCATCAACAGCACGTTTAATCGCAACTGTATCATCTTTACCTTCTACAACGATAATCTCTTTAATTTTCATGCTTGCCTCCACACTCTTTTCATCTCTACTTAGTAAAACAAAAAAATGACGACTTTTCCATTATTATTTTCCCAATCGTACATTTTAAAAAGTAGAAGAGAAAAATCTTTGTTCACTATCCTTATTGTAACACTTCTATCTCCATCTTAATTTATCCGCAATATTTCTACACTTATGTTATGAGTAAATAGTGGGTTCTTATCACTTCTACTATCTCTCTTCTCAAAAAACAAAAAAAGAATGGGACTCCCCATTCTTTTTTATTCAACACCAAATAAGGATTTGGCATTCTTTGTTGTTACTTGCGCTACTTCGTCATAAGAAATTCCTTTTAAATTCGCAATTTCTTCTGCTACCAGTTTTACATAACTAGGTTCATTTCGTTTCCCTCGAAATGGATGTGGTGTTAAATACGGGCAATCTGTCTCTATCAATAATTTTTCTAACGGAATCTCCATAGCAACTTCTTTCGGTTTCTTGGCATTTTTAAATGTTACTGGCCCACCTAATGAAATTAAAAAGTTCATATCGACACATCGCTGCGCTACTTCTGCACTACCGCTAAAGCAATGCATAATGCCCCCTACTTCAGCTGCATTCTCTTCCTCTAGGATATCAACAATATCTTGAGTTGCATCGCGGTTATGTATAATAATCGGTAATTTCACCTTTTTCGCTAATGCAATTTGTTTACGGAATACTTCCTTCTGTATTTCTTTTGGAGACTTATCCCAGTGATAATCCAATCCCATTTCCCCAATTGCAACTACTTTAGGATGAGCCGCTAATTCTTCTAACCAAGCTAAATGTTCTTCTTTCATATCGATTGCATCAACAGGATGCCATCCAACTGCAGCGTAAATAAAATCATAAGCCTCTGCTAATTCAATTGCTTTCTTTATCGTTACTTCATCAAATCCAACAACAACTGTATATGTAACTCCCGCTTCTTTCATTCTCGCGATAACTTCTTGTAAATCTTCTTCAAATTGCTCTGCATTTAAATGTGAATGTGTATCAAACAACATAATAAATAACTCCTTTTATATTGAAATCAATTCTCTCATAGAAAAACTACACTCTTTCTAACTTAACGATAACTATACTTCAATTTTAATGCAAAAAACGGAATGTAAAAAGAAAAAAGACGCTTCACCAATGTTACACGTGAAACATCTCTTTTCTTGTCTCAATTACTTGATTTTTGTACCATTTGGTAAATTCTGGTCAATTGATGCTAATGACAATACGCCATTCTCTTCACCTGCTAAAATCATACCTTGTGATAATTCACCACGTAATTTTACAGGTTTTAAATTCGTTACACAAATAACCTTTTTACCTTTTAGTTCTTCTGGGGAATAGAATTTAGCAATCCCAGAAACCACTTGGCGTTTCTCTGTACCTAAATCAAGCTGAATTTTTAACAACTTATCTGCTTTTTTCACAGGTTCAGCGGATATTACTTCAGCTACTCGTAATTCTACTTTAAAGAAATCATCAATTGTAATTTCTTCTGCCTTTGGTTCTTCTGCTTTTTTCTCTTCTACTTTAGGAGCAGAACCTTGCATTTGTTCTTTAATATACCCCACTTCTACTTCCATTTCCAAACGAGGGAAGATTGGGTTTCCTTTTTCTACTTTTGTTCCAGCTGGAATACATCCAATTGTAGATAGGCTTTCCCAAGATTTATGCGCCTCTTCAGTAAGTCCAAGTTGAGCAAACATCTTACTTGGTGCTACTGTTAGGAATGGCATAAGCATAATACCTGTTTGACGAAGTACCTCAGCTAAGTGGGCCATTACAGACGCAAGTTTTTCGCGATCATTCTCATCCTTCGCTAATACCCACGGCTGCGTTTCATCAATATATTTGTTCGTACGGCTAACTAATTGCCAAATGGAACTTAGCGCTACAGAGAATTCCATATTCTCCATTGCCTCTTCTACTTTTTTCAATGTATCTTTGGCAAATGCCACTAACGTTTCATCGAACTCAGTTACATTTGCTTTAAATGCAGGGATTTCCCCGTTAAAGTATTTATCAATCATAGCTACTGTACGATTTAATAAGTTACCTAAATCATTCGCTAAATCAAAGTTGATTCGTTCAACAAATCCTTCTGGTGTGAATACTCCATCAGATCCAAATGGAACTTCGCGAAGTAAGTAGTAACGCAATGCATCTAATCCGTAACGATCAATTAGTGTAACTGGATCTACTACGTTTCCTTTTGACTTACTCATTTTTCCATCCTTCATTAAAATCCAGCCATGAGCAAAGACTTTCTTCGGAAGTGGTAAATCTAAAGCCATTAAAATAATTGGCCAATAAATTGTGTGGAAACGAACGATTTCTTTCCCAACTAAATGGACATCTGCTGGCCAGAATTTTTTATACTTCTCTTCATTTTCTGTTCCATATCCTAATGCAGTAATGTAATTAGACAACGCATCTACCCATACGTAAATAACGTGTTTTGGGTTACCTGGAACACGAACTCCCCAGTCAAATGAAGTACGAGAAACAGCTAAATCTTCTAATCCTGGTTTAATGAAGTTATTAATCATTTCATTTTTACGGGACTCTGGCTGAATGAAATGGGGGTTATCTTCATAGAACTTTAATAGTCGGTCTACATATTTACCCATTCTAAAGAAATAAGACTCTTCGCGAACAAGTTCTACAGCGTGACCACTATCTGGGCTTTTTCCACCAACTACTTTGTCACCTTCCATAATTGGATCTACTAATTGATGCGCTGTATAGAATGTTTCATCTTGTACAGAATACCAACCTTCATATTCATCAAGATAAATATCACCTTGATCTACTAGCTGCTTGAAGATTTTCTCAACAACATCTTTATGACGATCTTCAGTTGTACGAATAAAATCATCATAAGAGATATCCATCTTCTCCCAAAGTTCTTTAATCCCTGATACAATGTTATCCACATATGCCTGTGGTGTAACATTTAGTTCTTCTGCTTTCTTTTGGATCTTCTGTCCATGCTCATCAGTTCCTGTTAAATAATGAACATTGTATCCTTGCATACGCTTATATCGTGCCATCGCATCTCCTGCTACTGTCGTATAAGCATGTCCAATGTGTAACTTTCCACTTGGATAATAAATTGGGGTAGTAATATAAAAGGACTTATTTTCCTCTTTCATCGTTTTGGACCTCCCGAATAACCTCATATGTATTTATAAACAGTATATCAAAAACTCATATATAAAGTGAAACTTTAATCCGTGGAGAGGGTTCATTCCCCATGGATTATTAGCCCACACCAATCGGGCTTTTACGAGCAGCCCGACTCCCACTTAACTTCTTTGCTCCGGCTAAATTTTGAAGTGGGGGTCTTACTGCTCGTTAATGCGGGATAAAAACGAGTTAATGCTCGATATCTTTATCATCTATTACTCATATTCAAAAAAAATATACAATATATTTCCCGAAAAGTATAAACATTACAAAAAATAATACAAAACAATTGTAGAAATGACTTACATTCTATCATATATAAGAAGTATAAAAATCTATAAATCTTTTTTAAAAATATAGAATTTAATAATTGACGGAAATGTAAATGATTGGTATCATATGTCCATAGGGTATTTTGTCGAAAAATGACGAATCAAAAAAATAGACTCGAAACTTATAAACTATTTATTTAGGAGGAAAAGAATTATGAAATCTACTGGTATCGTTCGTAAAGTTGATGAATTAGGTCGTGTAGTAATTCCAATCGAATTACGCCGTACTTTAGGTATTGCAGAAAAGGATGCTCTTGAAATCTACGTTGATGATGAAAAAATCATCTTAAAGAAATATAAACCAAACATGACTTGCCAAGTAACTGGTGAAGTATCTGATGGTAACCTATCTTTAGCTGAAGGTAAAATTATCTTAAGTAAAGAAGGCGCTGAACAAGTCTTAAACGAACTTCAAGATTATATCGAAACAGCAAAATAAGCTTCTCAATTATGAGAAGCTTATTTTTTATCCACATGATAGATTTGATATACGTCGCGTTTCGACAAATCTCGGTCTTTAGCGACTATTTTTATCGCTTCTTTTGAATTCATACCTTTTTCATTTATATAATGTTCAATATGATTATATACTGAAATAGCTTCCCACCATTGTTCTTCTGGAGTAGGTTCTTCTGTTGAACCTGCTACTAAGATACAAAACTCACCACGAACTTCATTTTGCTTCGTCCACTCAATCGCTTCTTCAATTGTTCCACGAATAAACTCTTCAAATTTTTTCGTTAGCTCACGACATAATACGATTTCCCTATTTCCTAATACTTCTTGCATAGAGATTAAAGTATCATCTAAACGATGTGGCGCCTCATAAAACATCATTGTAGTTGGAATATAGCGTAGTTTTTCTAATTCAAGCTTACGTCCCTTTTTATTTCTTTGCAGGAAACCATAGAAATAAAAATGTTTTGTCTCAAGTCCTGATGCAATCAATGCTGTAAGGGCTGCATTTGCCCCAGGAAGCGGGATAACATGATATTGTTCTGCTACAGCCTCTACAACGATATCATAACCAGGATCTGAAATACATGGCATACCAGCATCGCTCACAATGGCTACAGTCTTACCTTCTTCTAACTTATCTAAAATTTTCCGTCCACTTACTCCTTTATTATGCTCATGATAACTCATAACTGGTGTTTCAATTTCAAAGTAATTACAAAGTTTCTTCGTTTGCCTTGTATCTTCCGCTGCAATAATATCTGCCTCTTTTAAAATTCGGATTGCACGAAATGTCATATCCTCTAAATTTCCGATTGGAGTCGGTACTAAATATAAAACTCCCTTTTCATTTTGCTGAAAGCTTTTTTGCTGCCACATAGCGTTCTCCTTTTTGCATATATTCTTCTTTTTTTTTCCTCGTTAACTGCTTAAAGTGATACTCAGCTTGCATAGCCGTTCGTTTATCCTCGTGATCCTCTACATATTTTAAAACAACTGGAAGTCTAGCGCGTGTATATCTAGCACCTTTCCCACTATTATGGGTCTGAATCCGTTTTTCTATATGATTCGTGTATCCAGCATAATAACTTCCATCAGAACACTCCACCACATAAAAACAATGCTTATTCTTCTCCATATAAAATTGAACGAAGCTCCTTTGTATATTCATTGTTTTCTTCATATACAAAAAGAGGTGGTAAGATTTTTAAATCTGCATTCCCATCCTTAATTCCTTCAATTAACAATGTATTCGCTTCTTTACCAGCCTTAGGATAAACAAATCGCACACGTTTCGGTTCAATTTTGTATTTACGCATTAATGTGACGATGTCGAGCAAACGACCTGGACGATGTACAAATGCTACTTTCCCACCCTGTTTCACTAGCTGACTACTTGCGTATACAACATCTTCTAGTGTGCACATAATTTCATGACGAGCTATCGCTAAATGTTCATTCATATTCTTCTCAGAAGTTTGTGGTGTTTGAAAATAAGGAGGATTACATGTTACAACATCATATTGATGACGTCCAAGTTTCTCCGGCATATCTTTCAAATCTCCATGGATTAAATGAATTCTTTCTACTAAATTATTGTATTGAACACTTCTTATTCCCATATCATATAAGCGCTCTTGAATTTCTACACCTGTAATTTTCCCTTTTGTCCTTGTACTTAATAAAAGGGGGATAACTGCGTTACCTGTACACAAATCAAGTAAATTACCTTTTTGAATTGGCACCCAAGCAAAATCTGCAAGTAAAACAGCATCCAAAGAAAAATTAAATACTGATGGACTTTGTACAATCTTCATATCTTGCGCTAATAAGTAATCTAAACGCTCATCTTCATATAAATTCATATATTGCTCCCTTTCTTACACTTAACCTACCCTATTTCATCTTCTATTAATGTAAAAATAAATTTCATTCTACTCTCATGTATAAAAAATTACCTTTCCAATTATATTGGAAAGGTAATCTCACTTTTTATTTAAAAATGACAGACAGAATAAACAATCTCCCTCTTTACGTACACTTCCATAATGTAGATTGCAAATATGAAAACCTTCTTGATATAGTCTCGCTAGATTATCGTAGCCTTCACCAATATCTGTCTTCGCCTTCATTTCTTTGCGTTTTTGAGTTTTTTGTTTTTCCTTGTTCTGCACTTCTTCGAAACGATGTCGCAAATTTTCATTTTCCATTTTTATATGTTGGTTTTCTTCCAATAATTCTGCAAGATGTTGTTTTAATTCTCCCAACTGTTTGTATAAATGTCCAATTTGCTCTTCCATACTAGAAACCGATGCAAAAATATCCTTTTTCTCCACAAGCACCCACCTCATTAATCTGTGGTTTGACTCGAAACGACCCCTTTATTCATTAATTCATCTAACGTATATTCTACTATCCGTTCCTTGTCTACTAGTTCCACTTGAATTAATCTTTCTAAAATATTTAATCCGATAACACGGCCAGTACCGTGCGGTGTTTGTATACGTTGATCTAAATCAGGAAGTTGTTCCTTTGCTGCCTCATATTCATCATTCTCATATTTTAAGCAACACATTAAGCGACCACATAAACCAGAGATTTTTGCAGGATTTAATGATAAATTTTGATCTTTTGCCATTTTAATGGATACAGGTTCAAAATCTCCTAAAAAAGTAGAACAACAAAGCATACGACCACATGGACCAATACCACCAAGCATTTTTGCTTCGTCACGAACGCCGATCTGTCTCAGCTCAATTCTTGTCCTAAAAATTGCCGCTAAGTCTTTCACTAGTTCCCGGAAATCAATCCGACCATCCGCAGTAAAGTAAAAAATAATCTTATTACGATCGAACGTATACTCTACATCTACAAGCTTCATATCAAGATTATGTTCTCCTACCTTTTGTTGACAAACTTGATATGCTTCTTTCGCAGCATGCCTATTCTCTTCAACAATGGTACGATCATTTTCATTTGCAATACGAATAACTTTTTTTAGCGGTAATACAACGTCATTTTCATCAACTTGCTTTTTGGTAATAACTACTTTTCCATACTCAATACCTCTTACCGTTTCTACAATTACAAACTCATTTTCTGAGATATCGAACTGATTTGGATCAAAGTAATATACCTTTCCGGCCTTCTTAAAGCGAACACCTACTACATCATACAAAACGGTCATCCCTCCTGCAACCGCAACACTAACTGTTCGAACACAAGCTGCGCATTTACATTAGCGTTGATTCTATTTTTTGCCTCTAATATATTAAAGAGAGCTGATACAATGCGCTTCTGAGCATAAGAAAAGGATTCAAACATCTCTTTCTGCTCATGAAAAACAAGACGATCTTCTTCTCCAAGTTGAACATATAATAAATCCTTATAAATAAGGAGTAACATATCTAAGCCTTGCTGTAATTGTTCTTTCTCTCCAAAGTGCTTCCCCCATTTTTCTTGTACAAAAAAAATAGAGGCCTTATCTTTTTCGAGCGCTTCACATAATTTTATCACTAAAGCTCTCGCTTGTGCAAACCATTCATCATTACACATTAATAAAGCTTCTTCAAAACTATTTGTAAGCTGCGCAGCAAGTGTAGATAAAGAAACTGTAATACCTTCTTCCTCTAACCTCTTAATTAAAGATTCTGTAGGCAACGGCCTAAACGTAACAACTTGACAACGAGATAAGATTGTATTTAAAATCTGATGACTTTGTTCAGTAAGTAAAATAGCTGTTGTATCACTACTTGGTTCTTCTAAAAACTTTAAGAGCGTATTCGCTGCATTTGCTGTCATACGATCTGCATGCTCAATAATATATACTTTTTTATTTGCTTCTAATCCTGTTTTTGAAAACTCTTCTTGTAAATCATGAATTTGCTGTTTTTTAATAGATAATCCATCTGGTTTTACAATATGTAAGTTTGGGTAGTTACCTGAATCAATTCGGCGACAATTCGTACATACATGACAAGGCTCTACACCATTTCTTTGTGAACAGAGAAAACTTTTTGCCATTTGAATTGCTGTGGCGAACTTCCCAGTCCCTTTCCCTCCCTCTAACAAGTAAGCGTGGGATATACGCTCTTTTGCAATGCTATTCATCAACATTTTGACACCGATGGGCTGTATAGCAGAAAGCTGCTCCCACGTATTTATCATACTGCATACCTCACTTATTTCATTCTTTCCTTCTATTATAACAATTTATCTTCTATAATCTGAACAACTTCTTCTATAAGTTTTTTCATTGGTTGATCAGCATTTACTAATACAATGCGATTAGAGAAACGCTCTACAACTTGTAAATACCCTTCACGCACACGTTTATGGAAAGAGATATCTTCCATATCTAGTCGATTTACTTCACGTCCTGCATCTTTTCCAATTCGTGCTAAACCTACCTCTGGCTCAATATCTAAATAGATTGTTAAACTAGGCATACAATCTTCCGTTGCGAAACGATTAATTTCAAATACTTTATCCATACCTAAGCCTCTTGCATATCCTTGATATGCTAAAGAGCTATCTATAAAACGATCACATAGTACAAGATAGTTTTCCTCAAGTGCTGGCATAACTTTTTCCACTAAATGTTGTCTACGTGCAGCAGCATATAAGAGCGCCTCTGTACGTGCTTCCATCATCGTATACTCTTTTTTATGTAAAATTGTTCTAATATCTTCAGAAATTGCAATACCACCTGGTTCTCTGGTCGCCATTACCTTTTGTTCCTTTTGCTCAAAATATGGTAATAAACTTTTAATTAATGTTGTTTTACCCGAACCTTCTGGCCCTTCAATTGTTACAAATAATCCCTTCATCCTAAAACCTACTTTCTATATCATACACGTTCATATATTTCGTACTACCTTGAAAACGAGCCCCTGTTTTCTCTAAATGAGTAATTTGCTTTGTATGTTCTTGAGTAATTCTCTCTCCATACATGATCAATGGAATTCCAGGTGGATACGGAATCACCATTTCTGCAGCTATCATACCAACGGCTTCTTCTATAGATACTAACTTCGTTTCATATCTCTCTAATTGTTTATACGTATACGGTAAAGGGGAAATCTCCCCTTTATAAGTATAACGAATTGATGCTGTCTTGTCTTTTACCTTATATTGCTGCATAGCTAATCGAATGATCTCTATAGCTTTCATATACCCCTCATTTACTTGTAACGGTAATATAAATAGGACGTTATATGGATCTGCCATTTCCGTATATATACCGACTTTTTCAAATACAGACTGTAATTCATACCCCGATAACTGACAGCGAGTTTGCACCGTAACTTTTAATTCATCTTGCGATGGATATTGTAAAATAGCTATTTGTGGGATAGATCGCAATCCTTCTTTAAATCGGCGTAAAAACTCAACGATTTCATCATGACCTTCTTCCTTTATAACAGCTATTGCAAAACGTGCTATATCAAGAGAAGCCATAATTGGATACGATGGGCTACTAGATTGTAGCATACTTAAATAGGAGGAAACTTTTTCT
The DNA here is from genome assembly GCF_008042285.1 of Bacillus sp. AR13-1. NCBI lineage: Bacteria > Bacillati > Bacillota > Bacilli > Caryophanales > Bacillaceae > Bacillus > Bacillus sp. AR13-1. The sequence continues at coordinate 1,209 of NZ_QNUA01000055.1, read as the reverse complement.
TCGCTCACCAAACGGCTATTTATATGTAAATAAGATCCCATTGTCATCGCAGGTAATGTTTTATGTGCGGAATGAACCACAATATCCGCACCATAAACTAATGCTGACTTCGGGAAGGGGTCCCCTATACAAAAATGCGCCCCATGGGCTTCATCTACTAGAACAGGAATTTTATGTGCATGTGCGTAAGCGATACTTGCCTCTAAATCAATTCCCATACCATAGTAATTAGGATGTGTTAAAATAAGTGCTTTTGCATTTGGATACTTTGTAATTGCCTCCTTAATAATTTCATCATGAACACCTACTGGTACGTTATGTACTTCATCAATCCATGGATTTAAAAAGACCGGATTAGCCCCTGCTAATTTCAAACCATTAATGATCGATTTATGACAATTTCTTTGTACGAGGACAATATCATGTTCGCCGCAGCAAGACAAAATCATTGCTAAATTTCCAACTGTTGAACCATTAATTAAAAAATAACTTTTGTGCACGCCATATACTTCAGCTAATAATTGCTGTGCTTCATCTATACATTCAAACGGGCTATGTAAATCATCTAATCCTGTTAACTCTGTTACATCAATTGATAATATGTCCTTAAACCCCCCTGAAGCTTTCTGAGGGAAGTTTAAACCATTCTTATGACCCGGAACATGAAAAGATAGTAGTCGCCTTTCTTTAAATTCCATTAGCGCCTCATATAAAGGCATACGATTTTGATTCATATATATCTCTTCCTTATTATTCATTCTGTATCTATTATACAGATATTAGGGCAAAAAAAATAATAGGCATAATGCCTATTTAAAAATATGATACTTCTAATTTTCGCAGTTGTTTTAAATAATGTATATACTTCGGGTCAGTTGTCTCAGTATTCACCAGATTTCTTTCGCACTCGTAACATATTAAATTATTATATACATATATTCCTTCCCCTCTTTTTGTCTCACAAACGATGCAAATTTCACTTGGTAATTTCATAATCTTTCCTCCCTTTTTAAATAAACATATTATATACCTCTATTCCTTAACAAATTTCCGGAAAATATACATCAATTTTTTATATAATATGATTTATTCTTGGGCAACGTGTTTGTATTACTTATGTATTCTCTTTACTTCTTTCATGTACTGTTTAAAAACAAAAAAACACAAGTCAAAAGACTTGTGTTTTTATCTTGCTTGGCGACGTCCTAC
>NZ_QNUA01000054.1:0-15754 GCF_008042285.1 Bacillus sp. AR13-1 | reverse complement strand
ACATGTGGAGCTGACGAATACTAATAGATCGAGGACTTAACCATATAATATGAAGAAATGTTATCTAGTTTTGAAGGAATATACCTTCATAGTTTGGTGATGATGGCAGAGAGGTCACACCCGTTCCCATACCGAACACGGAAGTTAAGCTCTCTAGCGCCGATGGTAGTTGGGACCTTGTCCCTGTGAGAGTAGGACGTTGCCAGGCTATTTATATCATCGCGGGGTGGAGCAGTACGGTAGCTCGTCGGGCTCATAACCCGAAGGTCGCAGGTTCAAATCCTGTCCCCGCAACCAAATGGTCCCGTGGTGTAGTGGTTAACATGCCTGCCTGTCACGCAGGAGATCGCCGGTTCGACCCCGGTCGGGACCGCCATTTTATATAAAGAAAAGAACGAAACAAGTTGTTTCGTATTTTTTTATTTGTTTTAACAAAAAACTAATAAAGACAGTCAAACTATCCTTAGGAAAACTCCTAAGGACTTTTTTATATATTTAAAACCTGTATAATAAAGAGCAGAGAACATTGTGAGTAAAGTAGGTGAAGTCTGTGAGTAAATATGAAATAACAACAAAATCTTCCGAAGAAACCCAGCGATTATCAGAAAAATTAGGGAGACTTGTAAAGGAAAAAGATGTAATTATTTTAGAAGGTGATCTTGGAGCTGGCAAGACGACTTTTACAAAAGGGCTAGCAAAAGGTCTTGGAGTGAAAAGAGTCGTAAATAGTCCTACCTTCAATATTATTAAAGAATATAAAGGAAGATTACCGCTATATCATATGGATGTGTATCGTTTAGCGGAAAGTGAAGAAGATTTAGGATTTGATGAGTATTTCTATGGTGAAGGGATTACAGTAGTAGAATGGGCTCATTTAATAGAAGCATATTTACCGAATGAGAAGTTGCAAATTAGTTTATTCCATGCTGGAGATGATACAAGAAAAATTGTACTCGAGCCAATTGGAGATCGCTATATTAGATTATGTGAGGAGCTATTACAAGATGAAAGTACTAGCAATTGATACTTCAAATTACGTAATGGGTGTATCCCTTATTGAGGAAGGGAACGTGATTGGGGAAATCATTACAAATTTAACAAAAAACCATTCTGTACGTCTTATGCCAGCTGTAGAGAAACTGTTAAAAGAATGCGGTGTAAGACCGAAAGAATTGACTAAAATTGTTGTAGCAGCTGGACCGGGATCATATACAGGTGTTCGTATAGGTGTGACAGCGGCAAAAACATTAGCTTGGTCACTTCAAATACCAATTGTAGGTGTATCAAGTTTGGAAGTGGTGGCTGCAAATGGTACTAATTTTAATGGACTAATTTGTCCTTTATTTGATGGCCGACGTGGTCAAATTTACACGGGGTTATATACATATGAAGGAGAGCGTATAACTTCAATAGAAGAAGACCGAATTATTCTTATTGTTGACTGGTTGCAAATGTTAAAAGATAAAGAACAGCCTGTTTTATTTATTGGTAACGATGTTAAATTGCATAAAGAAACAATTGTAGAATATTTAGGTGATCAAGCTGTATTTGCTCCGTTCACTAAGAATAACCCAAGACCAAGTGAATTAGCATTTTTAGGATTACAAAAAGAAGAACAAGACGTGCATACGTTTGTTCCTAGCTATCTTCGTTTAGCTGAAGCTGAAACAAAATGGTTAGAAAGTCAAAAACAATAGGGGCCTACAGAAGATGGATATGATATTTAGAAAGATGGCACTCGATGATATTGCTCAAATTGTAGCTATTGAAGAAGCATCTTTTTCAACCCCTTGGACTGCAGATGCCTTTCACCGTGAATTAGAGGTGAATGAACATGCACATTATGTCGTGCTAGAAAAAGATGGTCTCGTAATTGGATATTGTGGATTGTGGATAATTATTGATGAATCACATGTAACAAATATAGCTATCCTGCCGGAATACAGAGGTCAAAAGCTAGGGGATGCCTTATTAAAAGAAGTCATTTCCGAAGCGAAAGGTTTAGGAGTAAAAACAATGACACTTGAAGTACGCATGTCAAATGAAGTAGCAAAGCAGTTATACAGAAAATACGGATTTCAAAATGGTGGGATTCGTAAACGATACTATGCAGACAATCAGGAAGATGGTCTTGTAATGTGGGTGAATATATAATGGAAAAAAATACGATTATACTTGGTATTGAAACAAGCTGTGATGAAACAGCTGTAGCAGTTGTTAAAAATGGAACGGAAATCATTGCGAATGTCGTTGCATCGCAAATTGAAAGTCATAAGCGTTTTGGCGGAGTTGTACCAGAGATTGCATCCCGTCATCATGTAGAAGAAATCACAGTTGTGTTAGAAGAAGCTTTAAAAGAAGCGAATATCACTTTTGAGGATATTGATGCAATTGCTGTAACAGAAGGACCAGGTTTAGTCGGAGCACTTTTAATAGGTGTAAATGCAGCGAAAGCTGTGGCTTTTGCTCATGATATCCCTCTAGTTGGTGTTCATCATATTGCTGGTCATATTTATGCGAATCGTTTAGTAAAAGAAGTACAATTCCCGTTACTATCGCTTGTTGTATCCGGTGGACATACGGAGCTTGTTTATATGAAAGAACATGGTTCATTTGAAGTGATTGGTGAAACGCGAGATGATGCGGCAGGAGAAGCTTACGATAAAGTAGCTCGTACATTATCAATGCCTTATCCAGGTGGTCCTCATATTGATCGCCTTGCGCATGAAGGAAAACCAACAATTGATTTGCCTCGTGCGTGGCTAGAACCTGATTCGTATGATTTCAGCTTTAGTGGATTGAAATCAGCAGTTATCAACACTGTGCATAACGCAAAACAGCGCGGTATAGAAATTGCACCAGAAGATTTAGCAGCAAGTTTCCAAGAAAGTGTAATAGATGTACTTGTAACGAAAGCGTCTCGTGCAGCAGATGCTTATAATGTAAAACAAGTGCTTCTTGCTGGTGGAGTAGCTGCTAATAAAGGGCTTCGTGCACGTTTAGCAGCAGAATTTGCACAAAAAGAAAATATAGAGCTAATTATTCCTCCTCTATCTTTATGCACAGATAATGCAGCGATGATTGCGGCTGCAGGTACAATTGCATACGAACAAGGAAAACGCGCTACATTAGCTTTAAATGCAAATCCAGGATTAGATATTGAAGTATAGTTATACACAAAATTAACCACAGCTTGTGGATAAAACCCGAATTATCTGTTGATAATTTGGGTTTTTTTGTGTACATAAAATGTGTATAACTTTTTATCTAGTTGTGGATAATGTGGAAAAGTTATTTGAAAGTTTATATTATAAAGGTGGATATGTGTATAACCTTGTGGATAACATAGAGGAAGTCTGACCTTTGAAGAAATTCTTTTTTGGGAAATAAAAAACAAAGAGATGTCCAAAAAACATTTTGAAACATCCTCCTCTTATTATATAAGGTGCTACTATTGTCAATCCTTGTCGAATGGTTTGTATAATTTCATTTATTATGGTATTGATTCCAAAACAGAAAATAAAAAGGAGGTCATCTCGTCAAAAAGCCCGACTTATGAGACATCCTCCTCTTTTAAATTCTCTTATATATGCAGTTCTTCCCATTCTGCCATACAAGCTTCAAGCTGTTCTTGCAGTGTTTGTTTTTTAGTTGTAATTTCACTAGCCTTTTCATAATCTGCATATATTTCTGGTAAGCAAAGTTGGTCTTCTAACGTAGCAATTTCTTCTTCTAAGCCTACGATATTTTGTTCCAGTTCTTCAATTTTTCGAGTACGTTGACGCTCTAACTGTTTACGTTCTTTTTCTTCGAGATAATTTAATTTTTCTTGTGCCACCACTTTTTGAACAGGTACTTCATCTTCTTGCTCTAGTTCCGCACGTTCAATCATTTCATTTTTCTTTTCAACGTAATAATCGTAATCACCTAAATATTCTTGTGCACCTTCTGTTGATAACTCAACAACGGTTGTCGTTACGCGATTAATAAAGTAGCGGTCATGAGAGACGAATAGAAGAGTACCTGGGTAATCAATTAAAGCATTCTCCAAAATCTCTTTACTATTTAAATCAAGATGGTTTGTTGGCTCATCGAGAATTAATAAATTGGATTTTTGCATCATAAGTTTTGCAAGAGCTAGTCGAGCCTTTTGTCCACCACTAAGAGAAGATACTGGTTTGAGTACATCATCCCCTGTGAATAAAAAGTTGCCTAGTATAGTGCGAATTTCTTTTTCGGGCTGCAATGGATATTCATCCCATAATTCATTTAAAACTCGCTTCGAAGATGTTAAGTTGGCTTGTTCTTGATCATAATAACCAACAGATACGTTTGACCCGAAAGCAACGTTTCCATGTAATAGCTGTAACTTATTCACAATGGATTTTAATAATGTAGATTTTCCAATTCCGTTTGGCCCAACTAAGGCAACACTGTCACCGCGAGTTAAGCGCATATTTACATGTTCAATAATCGGTTCCTGATAATAGCCAATAGTTGCATCTTTCACTTGTAAAACATCATTTCCACTTTGTTTTTCAATATCGAAGTGGAAGGAAGCTGATTTAGAATCGCCTAATGGTCTAGTTAATACTTCCATTCTGTCTAATTGTTTACGGCGACTTTGAGCGCGTTTTGTCGTAGATGCACGAGCTATATTTTTTTGTACAAAGTCTTCCAGTTTAGAAATTTCATCTTGTTGTTTTTCATAACGCTTCATTTCTTGCTCGTATAGAGCTGATTTTGAGTCTAAATATTTACTGTAGTTACCAACAAATCGTCGGCTTTCCTTATTAGAAATTTCGTATACTTGTGTAACGAGTTTATCTAAGAAATAACGGTCATGGGAAACGATTAAAATCGCGCCAGGATAGCCTTGTAAATATTGTTCAAGCCATGTTAGTGTCTCGATGTCCAAATGGTTTGTAGGTTCGTCTAAAATAAGTAAGTCTGGTCTAGTTAATAATAATTTCCCAAGAGCTAATCGAGTCTTTTGTCCACCACTTAATGTGGAAATTTTCGTCTGATGCGTTTCAACTGGGAAGCCAAGCCCGCTTAAAATTGAGCGTATATCCGCTTCGTACTGATAGCCGCCTTGATCTTTATAATCTAATTGTAATTGGTCATAATCAGCTAATAATTTCTCATATATAGCCGCATTTGAAAAGTTTTCTTCTTTTCCCATCTCTTGCTCTAGCCTTCGAAGTTTTGTCTCCATCTGCTGCAAGTGTGTAAAGACGGTTAACATTTCATCCCAAATTGTTAAAGACGTTTCTAATCCGGTATTTTGAGCTAAATACCCCATTGAGACATCTTTCGGTTTTATAATTTCACCACCATCATGAGATAACTCGCCAGCTATTATTTTTAATAATGTAGATTTTCCAGCTCCATTTCGTCCGACTAATGCGATACGATCTTTTGTTTGTACTTCCAATTTTATGTTTGCAAGAATCGTTTCTGCACCGTATAATTTCGAAAGCCCATTCACTTGTAATAATATCAATGTTTTCACCTCAAATAATTTCTTAACTTTGCCATGTTTATATTTCTCAATCATACTAAAAATAGTGTATAGTTTAAAATAAAGAGAGAATACTTCTTCTCTTTATTATACAAGGAAATTCATGAGTACTAAACTTCTGTATTTGATTCAAGTATAAGAATAAAGATAGGAAGAGAGGAGAGGTTATATGGATCAGCAAAAAATTCCACAGGCCGCTGCCAAACGATTGCCTCTATACTATCGATTTATCCAAAACTTATCTCTTTCTGGTAAGCAACGTGTTTCATCAGCCGAATTGAGTGAAGCGGTAAAGGTTGATTCCGCAACTATTCGAAGAGATTTTTCATATTTTGGAGCGTTAGGGAAAAAAGGATATGGATATAACGTAAATTATTTATTATCATTTTTCCGTGAAACACTCGACCAAGATGATATAACACGCGTGGCACTTATTGGAGTAGGTAATTTAGGGACCGCTTTCTTACATTATAATTTCACGAAAAACAATAATACAAAAATTGAAATGGCGTTTGATGTTAGTGAAGAGAAAGTTGGAACAGAAATCGGAGGCATTCCTGTATATCATTTGGATGAACTAGAAGAACGTTTATCAACTGATATACAAGTGGCAATATTAACGGTACCCGCTACAGTAGCGCAATCTGTGGCAGATAGATTGGCAGAAACGAACGTGCATGGTATTTTAAATTTCACACCAGCACGCTTAAATGTGTCAGAGAATATAAGGATTCATCACATTGATTTAGCTGTAGAGTTACAAACTCTTGTTTACTTTTTGAAGAATTATCCACAATAAAACGCAGAGGAGATGACCTCTGCGTTTTATTATTGTTTTTTCTTTGTGAATTTAACTAAGATAAGGCGAAGTGCCAAATTAAAATCAATTGTTGCCATAACTGCAAATAGTATTGTCCACATATTCCAGATTGTATCTGTTACGTTCGTAATGGCGAAGCGTGTAAAGATACATCCAAGAAGAAAGTACAATGCAGCCATGAACAATGGTGAGTTTCTCATACTAAAAATCCTCCGATAAAGCCTTGCATTTTTTCAGCTTCTTTAATCATTTCTTGAATTTGCTCATTGCTTACTACAACTTGAGCAACTGCAACTAATGTATTCATTGCAACATGAGCTGCAATAGGAACTATAATTCGTTTCGTTTTTACGTATAAAAAGGCGAATACGAGCCCCATAGAAGTGTATACCAATAAGTGAGTAAAATCAAAATGAATCGCCGCGAATACAAGTGAACTAATAATAGCGGCAATAAAGAAGTTAAACTTCTTATAAAGTGTACCGAATAAAATTTTTCTAAATACGATTTCTTCCAAAATAGGTCCTATTATAGATATGACAATAAGGAACCAAGGTGTCGTTCTTGCGATGTCCATAAGTCTTGCTGTATTTTCAGATCCCGGTGTAATCCCTAATAAACGCATTTCGATCATACCGGCAATGCTTTGTGAGAACAGCGCTAAGAAGAAACCAATAAAAATCCACCCAATTGTAGCTGGAACAGTAGAGCGCATTTTATCTAAATGCCTGTCACGAATGTCTGTTCTGAGTAACCAAAGTACAACGCATAATGCAATGAAAAAGCTAATGATAGCCCAATGACCAGTTATGAGTTGAAGTTTTTCCTCTCTAGTAAATCCCCTATTATCGTATAGTCCAGTTTTCAGGAGAAGCGGTAACCCGGCAATGCCTGATAACTGCATTAAAATGTATGTAACGATAATCCACCAATATTGTTTTTTCAAATGGTTTAACCATCCTTTCTAACGCTAGTGTATGAGATAAGGTAGGATAACATGTAAATATGCTACCTACGATATAAACTTTCATTTGAATTATATTTTTTTTGTAAATAAGTATTTGAAAATAAAATAGGAGACAGGAAAAAGTTGTACGTTTAGCGAAAACAACTTAGGGTGTCTTTCATATTGTAACATACAAGAAGTGGGAACAACGATTCATATAGTAAAGGCAGTAGAAGAAGTAATGATATCTAGGAAAGTGCATAAAGTAATTTGCGAAAAAATTATGATTTTTTTACTTGCAAAAGAAATTGAGATTATTTATTATTAGAAGTGTGTTAGCACTCGTGTGACTTGAGTGCTAATAAATAAAATTTACATAACAAAATGAGGAGGTTATTGTTCATGCTAAAGCCATTAGGTGATCGCGTTGTAATTGAACTTGTTCAAGCAGAAGAAAAAACAGCAAGTGGTATTGTATTACCAGAAACTGCAAAAGAAAAACCACAAGAGGGTAAAGTTATTGCAGTAGGTACAGGCCGAGTGCTTGAAAATGGTGAGCGTGTTGCTTTAGAGGTAGCAGCAGGTGATCTTATCATCTTCTCAAAATATGCAGGTACTGAAGTGAAATACGAAGGTACAGACTACTTGATTTTACGTGAAAGTGACATTTTAGCAATTATCGGTTAATTATATACATTTTAAAAATCCAAGGGGGTCAATTATTATGGCAAAAGATATTAAATTTAGTGAAGAAGCACGTCGTTCGATGCTTCGCGGTGTCGACACTCTTGCAAACGCAGTAAAAGTAACGCTTGGACCAAAAGGTCGTAACGTTGTACTTGAGAAAAAATTTGGTTCACCACTTATTACAAATGACGGTGTAACAATCGCAAAAGAAATCGAATTAGAAGATGCATTCGAAAACATGGGTGCGAAATTAGTAGCAGAAGTTGCTAGCAAAACAAACGATGTAGCTGGTGACGGAACGACAACTGCAACTGTATTAGCGCAAGCTATGATTCGTGAAGGTCTTAAAAACGTAACAGCTGGTGCAAACCCAATGGGTCTTCGTAAAGGTATCGAAAAAGCTGTTACTGCTGCAATTGAAGAATTAAAAGCGATTTCTAAACCAATCGAAGGTAAATCTTCTATCGCACAAGTAGCTGCTATTTCTTCGGCTGACGAAGAAGTAGGTCAATTAATCGCTGAAGCAATGGAGCGCGTTGGTAACGACGGCGTTATTACTTTAGAAGAATCTAAAGGATTCACAACAGAATTAGACGTAGTAGAAGGTATGCAATTTGATCGTGGATATGCATCTCCTTACATGATTACTGATTCTGACAAAATGGAAGCAGTTCTTGATAACCCATACATTTTAATTACTGACAAAAAGATTTCTAACATCCAAGAAATCTTACCAGTATTAGAGCAAGTGGTACAACAAGGTAAACCACTTCTTATCATTGCTGAAGATGTAGAAGGCGAAGCGTTAGCTACATTAGTAGTGAACAAACTTCGTGGTACATTCAATGTAGTTGCTGTTAAAGCTCCTGGATTTGGTGACCGTCGTAAAGCAATGCTAGAAGATATCGCAATCTTAACTGGTGGCGAAGTAATCACTGAAGAATTAGGACGTGACTTAAAATCTGCTACAGTTGAATCTTTAGGACGTGCTGGTAAAATTGTTGTAACGAAAGAAAACACAACTGTAGTTGAAGGTATTGGAAATTCACAACAAATCGAAGCTCGCATCGGTCAAATCCGCGCGCAATTAGAAGAAACTACTTCTGAATTCGATCGTGAAAAATTACAAGAGCGTCTTGCTAAACTTGCGGGCGGTGTAGCAGTAATTAAAGTAGGTGCAGCAACTGAAACTGAGTTAAAAGAGCGCAAACTTCGCATTGAAGATGCACTTAACTCAACTCGTGCAGCAGTAGAAGAAGGTATTGTTGCGGGTGGTGGTACTTCACTTATGAACGTATACACAAAAGTAGCTTCTATCGTAGCTGAAGGCGACGAAGCAACAGGTATCAACATCGTACTTCGTGCACTAGAAGAGCCAGTTCGTCAAATCGCAATCAACGCTGGTCTAGAAGGATCTGTAGTTGTAGAGCGTCTAAAAGGCGAAAAAGTAGGCGTTGGTTTCAACGCAGCTACTGGCGAATGGGTTAACATGCTTGAGTCTGGTATCGTAGATCCAGCTAAAGTAACTCGTTCTGCACTTCAAAACGCAGCATCTGTTGCAGCTATGTTCTTAACGACTGAAGCTGTAGTTGCTGACAAGCCAGAACCAAATGCACCAGCAATGCCTGACATGGGCGGCATGGGCATGGGCGGTATGGGCGGAATGATGTAATTCCGTTCTCCCGAAAAACATCCACTTCTATATAGAAGTGGATGTTTTTTTATGTTTTTGAGCGCAGGAAAATAATTTCTGTAGAATTTTGTCGCTTTCTCTCTTGACCATACTGATACTTCATTGTTAGAATCTAGGAAGATAATATAAAACAATCCTTCATATATCCTCGATGATATGGTTTGAGAGTCTCTACCGGGTTACCGTAAACAACCTGACTATGAAGGCAGTGCGTCTTATATTTATAAAGAGCGGAAGACTATCTTTCTTTATAAAGCCAGACCCCTGCCTTTTCTTTGTCATGAGACTAGAGGCGGAGGACTGGCTTTTTTTATTATATTAGTAATGCTTTTCGCCAAATTGGTGAAAATATTTATATACGAGAACTAACGTTGGGGTGATTATTTTGAAGAAGCAGCATGATACAATTATCGTTTTAGATTTTGGGAGTCAGTACAATCAGTTAATAGCACGTCGAATTCGTGAGTTCGGTGTATACAGTGAACTTCATCCACATACAATTACTGCAGAAGAAATTAAAGCAATGAATCCAAAAGGGATTATCTTCTCTGGTGGACCAAATAGTGTATACGGTGAAGGTGCATTACATTGTGATGAAAAAATCTTTGAACTAGGATTACCGATTTTCGGTATTTGTTACGGTATGCAGCTTATGACACAACACTTTGGTGGTAAAGTAGAACGTGCCAACCACCGTGAGTATGGAAAAGCTGTTCTTAAAGTAGAGAACGAATCAAAATTATATGCGAACCTTCCAGAAGAGCAAGTTGTATGGATGAGCCATGGTGACTTAGTAACTGGTTTACCTGAAGGATTCGTAGTAGATGCAACAAGTGAGTCTTGTCCAATTGCTGGTATGAGCAATGAAGCGGAAAACTTATACGGTGTACAATTCCACCCAGAAGTACGTCACTCTGAGCACGGTAACGATTTAATTAAAAACTTCGTATTCGGCGTATGTGGTTGTTCTGAAGGATGGAACATGGAGAACTTTATAGAAGTAGAATTAGAGAAGATCCGTGAAACTGTTGGAGACAAAAAAGTATTATGCGCACTTAGTGGCGGTGTAGACTCTTCTGTTGTAGCAGTATTAATTCATAAAGCGATTGGTGATCAATTAACATGTATTTTCGTGGACCACGGTTTACTTCGTAAAGATGAAGCAGAAGGTGTTATGAAAACATTTAGCGAAGGCTTCCATATGAACGTTATTAAAGTGGATGCACAAGAGCGCTTCATGAACAAGTTAAAAGGTGTAGAAGATCCAGAGCAAAAACGTAAAATCATTGGTAATGAATTCATTTACGTATTTGATGATGAAGCTTCTAAATTACAAGGAATGGACTTCCTAGCGCAAGGTACACTTTACACGGATATCGTTGAAAGTGGTACAGCAACTGCACAAACAATTAAATCTCACCATAACGTTGGTGGACTTCCAGAAGACATGCAGTTCAAATTAATTGAGCCTTTAAATACTTTATTTAAAGACGAAGTACGTGTATTAGGATCAGAACTAGGAATTCCTGATGAAATCGTATGGCGTCAACCATTCCCAGGCCCTGGTCTTGGTATTCGTGTATTAGGTGAAATTACAGAAGAGAAATTAGAAATCGTTCGTGAATCTGATGCAATTTTACGTGAAGAAATTATAAAAGCAGGATTAGACCGCGAAGTTTGGCAATACTTCACTGCGCTTCCTGGTATGCGTAGCGTAGGTGTTATGGGTGACGAGCGTACTTACGATTACACAGTAGGTATCCGTGCAGTAACATCTATCGATGGTATGACAGCTGACTGGGCACGTATCCCTTGGGACGTATTAGAGAAAATCTCTGTACGTATCGTAAACGAAGTAAAACACGTTAACCGTATCGTGTATGATATAACAAGTAAGCCACCAGCAACTATTGAGTGGGAATAGTATTGTAATAAAAAAGATCCATCTATCGTTCATGTATAGATGGATCTTTTTGTTTTCACTCTTAATACGAACGAAAATATAAAAATTTATAAAAATGTTCGTTTTTAAATTGACAAAACCACCTCATCGAGTTAATATGAGTATGTAATTCAAACGAAAAGTGAATATTATGCCGTCGTATAATATCGGGGATATGGCCCGAAAGTTTCTACCTAGCTACCGTAAATGGCTTGACTACGAGGCGTTTTGATAAAGATGAGGGGAAACTTGTCTTTATTCATAGAACGCTTCCATGTATATGCAATGGAAGCCTTTTTTATTTTTATAGATAAAAGAGGGCTAGGGGAAATACGGCGAGTAATCATATAACGGGGGAAACGTAAGATGAAACGCTATTTTCAGTTTGATGAACTCGGCACAAATTATAAAACAGAGTTCATAGCAGGTTTAACGACATTTCTATCTATGGCTTACGTACTATTTGTCAATCCTGCTACGCTGTCGCTTGGAAATGTTAAAGGATTACCGGCAGGTACAGGAATGGATCCAGGTGCAGTATTCGTTGCTACAGCATTAGCAGCGGCGATTGGTTCGTTAATTATGGGGATATTTGCGAAGTATCCGATTGCTTTAGCGCCAGGTATGGGAATAAACGCGTTCTTTGCTTATACAGCGGTGTTAACGATGGGAATTCCGTGGCAAACGGCAATTGCTGGAACATTAATGTCAGGTATTATCTTTATTATTCTTACTGCTTCAGGTATTCGTGAAAAAATCATTAATGCAATTCCAGTAGAGTTAAAGTTTGCAGTAGCGGCGGGTATTGGATTATTCATTGCCTTCCTTGGATTCCAAAACGCTGGAATTATCGTAAAGAATGATGCTGTTCTTGTTGGGTTGGGGGACTTAACAAAGGGCACAACGTTACTAGCAATCTTCGGAGTTGTTACTACAATCATTTTCATGATTAAAAAAATAAATGGTGCAGTTTTCTACGGTATGATCCTTACGGCGATCTTAGGAGTAGCGACTGGATTAATTGATACACCAAAAGCTGTAGTGGGAGCAATACCGAGTCTAGAACCAACGTTCGGGGTAGCATTAACTCACTTTGGAGACATTTTCACTGTTGAAATGGCGATTGTTATTATAACGTTCTTCTTTATCGATTTCTTTGATACAGCAGGTACGCTTGTAGCGGTTGCGAATCAAGCGGGATTAATGAAGAACAATAAATTACCACGTGCAGGTAAAGCGTTATTTGCAGATGCGATTGCAACTGTAATTGGTGCGATTTTAGGTACATCAACAACAACGTCTTACATTGAATCGTCTGCGGGGGTAGCAGCAGGAGGACGTTCTGGATTTACAGCGGTTGTAACAGCAGGGTTCTTCTTACTGGCACTATTCTTCTCGCCGCTATTAAGTGTTGTGACACCAGCTGTAACAGCGCCAGCATTAATCATTGTAGGAATCTTGATGGTTTCATCTTTAGGAGAAATTGATTGGAAGAAATTTGAGATTGCAGTGCCAGCGTTCTTTACTATCATTTCAATGCCACTTACGTATAGTATCGCAACAGGAATTGCAATCGGGTTTATCTTCTATCCAATTACAATGGTTGTGAGTGGTCGTCGTAAAGAGATTCATCCAATTATGTATGTTATGGGAGTTTTATTCGTACTATATTTCATCTACGTTCGTAAATAAAAGGGGTTTTTTGAAAGGTCTAGACTTGAGGGGAGTCTAGACCTTTTGTGCGTCTTCAGAAAATCTTAAGGATTTCCGAGCGTTTTTCTTCAGAAGTTTTCTTATAATAGAAGTTAGGGATTAAAAAAGTGATGGGGGAGATAGTATGGCCGGGGAAACGATACTTGTCGTAGATGATGAAAAAGAAATTAGGAACCTTATTACAATTTATTTAAAGAACGAAGGATATAAAGTACTGCAAGCAGGGGACGGAGAAGAAGGGTTACGTATATTAGAAGAAAATGAAGTGCACTTAGTCGTATTAGATATTATGATGCCGAAAGTAGATGGTATTCATATGTGTATGAAAGTAAGGGAAGCGAAGGAAATGCCGATTATTATGCTTTCGGCAAAAACGCAAGATATGGATAAAATTTTAGGATTAACAACAGGTGCAGATGATTATGTAGCAAAACCGTTTAACCCGTTAGAGTTAATCGCAAGAATTAAATCGCAGCTACGTCGTTATATGAAAATGAATGGCTTTGCTATTCAAAATGAGGACGAGTTAGAAATTGGAGAGATGAAAATAAACATCTCCACTCATACAGTCATTGTGGATGGAGAAGAAGTGAAACTGACCCCGAGGGAATTTTCAATTTTAGAATTACTAGTCCGTAATCCGGGGATGGTCTTTAGTGCGGAACAAATTTATGAAAAGGTTTGGAACGAAAGATCCTTCCAGTCGGATAACACGGTAATGGTTCATATTCGGAAAGTGCGTGAAAAGATTGAGGAGAATCCAAGGAAGCCAATATATATAAAAACAGTATGGGGAGTGGGGTATAAGATTGAAAAAGATATTTAATCCATTTACTTATGTTAGGAAAATTCGAGAATTAATTGGAAAGATAGTGAAGAGTGTGAAACGGAGTATACGAATTCAACTTATTACTGCGTTTACTGCTTGTGCGTTGTTAGGGATTTTGTCAGCGAAGGCAGCAGCACCGTTTTTTGAGAATGCGAATCGAGAGGCGACGATCGATTATCGGGTTGGTATGGAACAAATTAATCAACAAGCTCAAAGTGTGGCAAGTAGTTCAGTTCATGAAAATAAATTAGAAGCTATATCAACTATGATTGAAATAGAGAATCAAAATTTAGAACAAAACTCTAGAGCTTTAAAAGTATTGGTCACTGACGAGAGCGGTAAAGTTTTATATAAAACGAAGCAGGCGCAAGAAGAGCAAATTGATTTGCATAATACAATTCGTAATGCATCATCGTTTGCGATTAATTATATGAATGGTAGAAAAGAATTTGAAAGTACGAGAAAAGAATTTATAGCTTTTGCACCTATTACAATAGAAGATAAGAATTTATACATGTTTGTTAGTGGGATTCCAGAAGGTGAAGTAATATATGATACGCAAGAAGGACCGTTTCCGTTTTTCATAGGTGTACTTGTATTTATTTTCTCTTTCTTCTATATAACAAAGAGAAAGATGAAGCAAATTGAAGCGATGGCACAAGGTGTCAAGGAAATAGAAAAAGGAAACTTAGCGTACCGTATTGAGAAAAAAGGTGAAGATGAGATTGCGTCTTTAACTGAGAATATTAATAATATGGCGGAAGAGCTTATGAATAATATAGAAAAGGAACGTAAATTAGAGAAGCAAAAGAATGAGCTTATTACGAATGTATCACACGATTTACGTACACCACTGACTTCTATAATGGGTTACTTGCGATTACTTCGAGATTCTAAATATGAAAATAAAGAACAACATGATGAGTATACGAGAATTGCTTTTGCAAAGTCGGAGCAGTTAAAGAATTTAATAGAAGATTTATTTGAGTATACGAAGTTAACGAATGAACAAGTTGTATTAGAAAAACAGGAAGTGTGTGTAAATGAGTTACTTGATCAATTAATAGAAGAGTTAGTACCACAAGCGGAAGAGCATGGCCTTATGTTTGTTAAGAAGTTTCCTGAGGAACGTGCATATGCGATGATTGATTCGGAAAAGATGGTCCGTGTATTCGACAACTTACTAATGAATGCAATTAAGTATAGTAAAGATGACGGAGAGATAAAAGTTTCTCTTCAAAGGCAGCGCAGGAATATACAAATTGTTATTGCGAATCATAGTGAAGAGTTTACGAGAGAAGAGTTAGGGAACTTGTTTGAACGGTTTTATAAGAAAGATCAATCTAGAAGTAGAGTAACAGAAGGTTCGGGGCTCGGATTAGCTATTGCGAAAAGTATTGTTGAGTTGCAAGGTGGTAGTATTCGAGCTGAGTATGAGGACGGGATCGTTCAGTTCATCGTTTCATTACCAATTATAGAAAAATAATAAATGAATAGAATGTTATAGGATAAAAAGGCTTATTTTAAAAGGGATAAGCCTTTTTATATTTTTTTAGAAAAACATATTGACGATTAGAGTTTAGAGGTGTAATATAGAACA
>NZ_QNUA01000053.1:0-587 GCF_008042285.1 Bacillus sp. AR13-1 | reverse complement strand
AACCATATAATATGAAGCAATGTTATCTAGTTTTGAGAGAATATAAAAAACTTATTGACTTTCTAAGTGAATCAAGTTATAATAATTTTGTCTCAATCGAATATAGTCTGGTAATGATGGCAGAGAGGTCACACCCGTTCCCATACCGAACACGGAAGTTAAGCTCTCTAGCGCCGATGGTAGTTGGGACCTTGTCCCTGTGAGAGTAGGACGTTGCCAGGCAATTCGGAGGATTAGCTCAGCTGGGAGAGCACCTGCCTTACAAGCAGGGGGTCGGCGGTTCGATCCCGTCATCCTCCACCATTTAGCCGACTTAGCTCAATTGGTAGAGCAACTGACTTGTAAATCAGTAGTTGGGGTTCGGCAGTTCGAATCTGCCCCCCTCCACCATTTCTTAATTATTGGGCTATAGCCAAGCGGTAAGGCAACGGACTTTGACTCCGTCATGCGCTGGTTCGAATCCAGCTAGCCCAGCCATTAAGAGCCATTAGCTCAGTTGGTAGAGCATCTGACTTTTAATCAGAGGGTCGAAGGTTCGAATCCTTCATGGCTCACCATTTTCTTAAAAAATATGCGGGTGTGGCGGA
>NZ_QNUA01000052.1:0-11721 GCF_008042285.1 Bacillus sp. AR13-1 | reverse complement strand
CTTGACAGGGGTCACTGCATTGGATGGGGCGTCTTTTTTATTTAGGGAATTTGATAGTTATTCCACAAAAAATCCCCTTCAAAATAGTCATTCTTTAGTGACTATTTTGAAGGGGATATGTGATACAACCTTTAATTTTTTTTATTACTGTTGATTGAAGTTTTAATATTTTTTTCGTTCAAAAAGTTTTCAATTTCTTTTTGCTTTCTTCCATTAGCTTTAGTGAAATGTTTTGAAAAAGAAAAATCTATATCTGGTAAGCTACTATTTTGCATAAATTTATCAGTTTTCTGTTTTAGTTCTAATATAAGTGCCGTAGATGATGAAATAAATTCATAGATTTCATTTGAAGGTTTTTTATAATCATCAGGGATCGTATTATTATTAATAAAATCGTGGAAATTTGTATCATTTTGTTTCGCTAAATCTATTAGTTTTTGTAATTTTTCTCGATCGGATTCAGTAAAATTCTTATCAGAAATTGTTGAAACAAGTGGAATAATGTTTTCAGATAATTCCCAACTATAATCTATATAATTTTTTATACTTTGTTTCATTTCATCTTCATTAATAGTTTCATTCTTTTTTTGAGAGCTGAATATATGTTCTGGAATTTTAATAGTAACATCTTTAATAGATTGTGCATTGTCTAATTTATCATATCGTGTATCATTTGCTTCATTAGATTGTGTATCGTGTGAACAAGCAGATATAAATACAATAGCGAGCAGCATGAATGGATATAAAGTATATTTTTTCATTTTAATCTCCTTTTTCATTCATTAGTATCTTTGTAAAACGGCTAAATTCCATTTTAAATACTTTACTAAAAGTGAGTATACATGTTTTATCATTTGGTAAGATATTACGGATATGAGTAAGCCGATGCAAAAAGCTATGAATACATTATAGACATTGGAATAACTGATTTGATGAAACCCGTTAAAAAATCCTAACCCTATTAATAAAATAGGTGAAATGATTAAGAATGGAGTGGCAATTATAAGTGCTAGAAGAATCGGTAATAGAAAGAGTAATAAGAAAAAGGCGATAATGATAAATATAAAGTTTAAAAAACTTAAGCTCATAACAGAAAATAGTGCGGTTATCATATTTTTGAAGCTTCGTTTATTGTCCGCGTTTTGTATTGCATAGGAAACATTAAGTTCTTTAGCAATAGTTTTAGGGTCTCCTAGTTTCCTGGAAATTTCTTCTTCAGATTTCCCATCCTGTTTAGCACTGATAAAATGAGTTTCATACTCTGAAATAATATCTTTCTTTTCTAAACTAGGCATATTCGGCAGGGAAGAACTAAGTTGTTCCAAAAATTCACTTTTGTTCATAACAATCACTTTCCTTTATAAAATGATGAATTACAGCTGAGAATCCTATCTTTTGAAAAGGGGGATACGAATTATAAGGTGCGTTCCAATTACTGGGTATTCCAATATTTACAAATATATCATTTAGTAGTGTTCTTTGCAAGGTACTATAATCTTATTAATACTGTGATTAGATGGAATTTTTTCGTGCATTTTTAGAGGAGATATAAAAATATTATTTTAGGATAAACAAAGGGTTGTAAGCGTATTCCTTAGAGGTTGTCAAAAAACTGTCAAATTCATATCGTTGGAAAAATAATGCATTTGTAATATAATGATAAATAATACTTCACCACATTAATTAACTAGGTGAAATTAAAAATCTTTATTACACACATTATGAAATAAAGGGATGATTAGTTTGAGTACAGGTGTAAAAGCAAACGACGTGAAAACAAAAACAAAAGGAGCAGATCTTGTTGTTGATTGTTTAATTAAACAAGGTGTTACACATGTTTTCGGTATTCCAGGAGCGAAGATTGATTCTGTATTTGATGTACTGCAAGAAAGAGGACCAGAGTTAATTGTTTGTCGTCATGAACAAAATGCAGCATTTATGGCAGCTGCCATTGGTAGATTAACAGGGAAACCGGGCGTATGTCTTGTAACTTCAGGACCAGGGACATCAAATTTAGCGACAGGTCTTGTTACTGCGAATGCGGAGAGTGATCCCGTTGTTGCTTTAGCTGGTGCAGTTCCGCGTACAGATCGATTAAAACGTACGCATCAATCTATGGATAATGCTGCATTATTCGAACCAATCACTAAATATAGCGTAGAAGTCGAGCATCCTGATAATGTACCAGAAGCACTTACTAATGCATTTCGAAGTGCTACTTCTACAAATCCAGGAGCAACACTTGTAAGTCTTCCGCAAGACGTTATGACTGCGGAAACGACAGTAGAATCTATCGGTGCGCTTTCTAAGCCACAGCTTGGAATCGCTCCCACAAATCATATTGAATACGTAGTAGAAAAAATAAAATCAGCAAAATTACCAGTTATTTTACTCGGTATGAGAGCAAGCACCAATGAAGTAACGAAAGCAGTTCGTGAGTTAATTGCTGGTACAGAACTTCCTGTTGTTGAAACGTATCAAGCAGCTGGTGCAATTTCACGTGAGTTAGAAGATCATTTCTTCGGCCGCGTTGGATTATTCCGTAACCAACCAGGTGATATTTTACTAGAAGAAGCGGATTTTGTTTTATCTATCGGCTATGACCCAATTGAGTATGATCCGAAATTCTGGAATAAACTTGGCGATAGAACAATTATTCACCTTGATGATCACCAAGCAGATATCGACCATGATTACCAACCAGAGCGTGAATTAATTGGCGATATCGCTTTAACTGTAAATAGCATTGCGGAGAAATTACCGAAGCTTGTATTAAATACGAAATCTGAAGCAGTTTTAGAACGATTACGCTCGAAATTATCAGAGCAAGCAGAAGTTCCAAATCGTGCTTCAGAAGGTGTTACGCATCCACTTCAAGTCATTCGTACACTTCGTTCTTTAATTAGTGACGATACAACCGTTACATGTGACATCGGTTCCCATTCTATTTGGATGGCAAGATGTTTCCGTTCTTATGAACCACGTAGACTATTATTTAGTAACGGTATGCAAACGTTAGGTGTTGCACTTCCTTGGGCAATTGCTGCTACTTTAGTTGAGCCGGGTAAAAAAGTTGTTTCAGTGTCAGGTGATGGTGGTTTCTTATTCTCTTCGATGGAGTTAGAAACAGCGGTACGTTTAAATGCACCGGTTGTACATCTCGTTTGGAGAGACGGTACATATGATATGGTTGCGTTCCAACAAATGATGAAATACGGTAGAACATCAGCTACAGAGTTTGGCGATGTTGATCTTGTGAAATATGCAGAAAGTTTTGGAGCAATAGGTCTTCGTGTCAATACACCAGACGAATTAGAAGGTGTATTGAGAGAAGCGTTAGAAGCAGAAGGTCCTGTCATTATTGATATTCCAATTGACTACCGTGACAACATTAAATTAAGCGAAAAATTATTACCAAACCAATTAAACTGATGGGGGCATGAGTGAGATGACTGTTGCGCAATTAATTGATATTGATGCAAAAAGAACGAAAATGAGTAATGAAGTATATCAAACATCTACAATGCTTGCGCTATTAGATGGTATATACGATGGTGTTATTAACTTTGAGGAACTGAAAGAACGTGGCGATTTTGGCATCGGTACATTTGATCAATTAGATGGTGAAATGATTGCGTTTGATAATGAGTTTTACCATTTACGTTCAGACGGTTCAGCGGAAAAAGTAGAACCGGAAGAAACAACACCTTTTGCGACTGTAACGTTTTTTGAAAAAGAAATGAGTTATACGGTAGAGCATCCGATGAATCGTGAAGAAGTGGAAGCATTATTACATGAGTTAATGCCAAGTAAAAACTTATTTTATGGTATTCGAATGGATGGAACGTTCCGTGAAGTTAGAACGAGAACTGTTCCAAGACAAGAAAAACCGTATACGCCGCTCGTTGAAGTGACGAAATCACAACCGATTTTTTCGTTTAAAGATACAGAAGGTACGCTAGCTGGATTTTGGACACCAGATTATGCGCAAGGTATTGGTGTAGCTGGTTTCCACTTACATTATATTGATGATGAAAGAAGCGGGGGAGGACATGTTTTCGACTATGTTGTAGAAAACTGTACGATCCAAATTTGTCAAAAAGCTCATATGCATTTAGCACTTCCTGAAACAGCTGATTTTATGGCGGCGGAATTATCAAGAGAAAACTTAGAGAATGATATTGCGACCGCGGAAGGTGCGGAGTAAAAAGGAATCGAAATTATGTATTCTCTATATAAAGAACCGAAGTCTTGTTCAGGCTTCGGTTTTTTTCATTGATTTGCAATCTTCGAGTGAAATTCCCCTATCCAATTTCACTGCACCGCCTCATTATGTTTCTTTTGTAAAATGAAAACTCAATTTTGAAGCAAAAGAAATATAAATTTCTCTCCAAACATATACATCAAAAGGATAGGGGGGATATGATGGAAAACTCCATTACTATTAGTTTATGCATGATTGTAAAAGATGAAGAACAAACTATATCAAAATGCTTAGAATCGGTTAAAAGTGTTGTGGATGAAATTATTATTGTAGATACAGGTTCCACAGATGCTACAAAAGAAATTGTGAAGAAGTACGACGCGAAAGTTTATGATTTTCAATGGATTGAAGATTTTTCAGCGGCACGAAACTTTGCGTTTTCTAAAGCTACAAAAGAATATATTCTTTGGCTAGACGCAGATGACATAATAGATACGGAAGATATAAAGAAATTGTTGCAGTTAAAACATACGTTAGATCGTAGTACGGATGCAGTATCTATGAAATATTATTTAACTTTTGATATAGAAGGAAATCCAACACATTCTTTAAGGAGATATCGATTAGTCAACAGAAGTAAAAATTTTCAATGGTATGGATTTGTTCATGAATATTTAGAGGTGTATGGAAATCTTATAAATAGTGACGTAGGGGTAAGTCATAAAAAAGAAAAAGCATATACTAATCGTAATTTGAAAATATATGAAAAACATCTTGAGAGTGGAAAAGAGTTTAGCCCCCGCGATGTGTACTATTATGCAAATGAATGTAAGGATCACAGATTATTTGATAAGGCTGTTAAGGGGTATTCTAGGTTTTTAGATGAAGAAAAGGGTTGGGTTGAAGATAACATTCAAGCATGTTTAAAAAGAGCCGAATGTTATTTAGAATTGGGGGACTTAAAAAAATCTATACAGTCTTGTTTGCAATCATTTACGTATGACACGCCTAGAGGAGAACTTTGTTGCCACTTAGGACGTGTATTTTTGCAACAAGGGGAATATTCTAAAGCGATATATTGGTACCATGCAGCAATTGACGGGCCACGACCAAAGGATTCGCCGTTTGTCCGAGAAGAGTGTCATACATGGTTGCCGCATATTCAACTATGTATTTGTTATGATCGAATAAAAGAATATGAAAAGGCAATTTATCATAACGAACAAGCTGCACTGTTCATACCTAATAATCCGAGCATTGAATATAATAGAAAATATTTTGATAGTTTATCGGAAAAATAATATTTAATAATACTAGATAATCATTTTGGCTGCTGAGAGGAGTTTGATTCATGCTCACAAGTATAATTATATTGACTCATAATCAATTACAGTATACAAAAGAATGCATCCAAAGTATTAGAACTTATACAGTGGAACAAGAGTATGAGTTAATAGTTGTGGACAACGCGTCAACAGATGGTACTGTAGAATGGTTACAAAAACAATCGGATATTATGCTAGTGGAAAATGCGGAGAATATGGGTTTTCCAAAGGGATGTAATCAGGGAATTAAAGAGGCAAAAGGTGACAATATTCTATTATTGAATAATGATGTGGTCGTAACTGAAAATTGGCTAAGCAACTTAATTCGGTGTTTATATGAAAGTAAGGATACTGGAGCGGTAGGGCCCATAACTAATAATGCCGCTTACTATACTGCTATACCAACCTTTTATAAAGATATTGAAGGAATGCAGAAGTTTGCAACTTTATATAATCAAAGTGATAAAAATAAATGGGAAGAACGTATGAAATTAATCGGATTCTGTATGCTTATAAAAAAATCAGTGTTAGATGAAGTTGGATTATTAGATGAACGATTTACACCGGGGAATTATGAAGATGATGATTTGTCACTAAGAATGTTTGAAAAAGGATATAAACTGTATTTATGTAAAGATACATTTATTCATCACTACGGAAGTGTCTCATGGAAAGAAGATAGTATGAAATTTTCTGTAGTTTTACATGCAAATAATATAAAATTGTATGAAAAATGGGGGTTTTATGGTGAAAGTTTATACATTCATTATGATTTACTAGCAATTGTAGATCGATTTGCGCCTGATCAAGTGAATATTCTTCATATAGGAGCTGGATGTGGTGCAACTTTATTAGAAATGAAAAGGCGTTACCCGGCAGTTTCCATATTTGGAGCAGAAATTAATGAAAAAGCAGCAGCTCTTGCAAATAGGGTAGCTCCTACAACTTCTGCTGAGTATGACAAGTTACATGAGGTATTTACAGATGAAAAATTCCAGTACATTTTGTTATCACATCCTATTGAGCCAGCGAAATTACCGCAGGTCATACAATCTATGTCACAACTTTTAACGCCAACAGGAACTTTCATTATGTCGAAATTCAATTTGGATAATTATTATGCATTAAAAAAATAATGCTTTTAAGATTTTCTCTTTGGAGATGAGCTGTATTTGGCAATGTTGGAGGAACAACGGTTTCTTTTATAGAAACAAAACCGAAATCCGAGCCCGGATTTCGGCTTTTCGACGTGTGATGAATTACGAAAAAAGAGCTATCCTATAAGTTGGTTTCACTTACTTATAGGATAGCTTCTTTATTTTGAAACAAACGGATGCTTTTCATAATAAAACCGCCATGGATAGTGAACGGCTTCTTCTGCATAATCAATATTAATACGAGGGCCAGCTATTATGTTATGTGTGGATGATAAATGGTCTTCTTCAGGAACTAATTCAATATGTAACGTATTACTTTGAAGTGATACGCCGCGCTCTTCTAAAGTGATTCCGAGCGCGCGGCATAGTTTTCCGGGGCCATTTGTTAAGTTTTTATACTGAGCTTTCGTAATGTCAGTTTTGTTGTAGCGCGCTAGTTTCATGTCTTCGATTCCATCTACAGGTTCAAGAGCACGAATGAGAACTCCTTGCGGGGTGCCGATTGTTGCTGTAATTACGTTAAAGCAATGATACATGCCGTAAATTAAATATACGTAAGCATGTCCTGGTGCGCCGAACATTACTTCTGTTCGATCAGTCCGTCTGCCTCCGTAACTATGAGCGGCCTTATCATCTGGACCTTTGTATGCTTCTACTTCTACAATAATTCCGCTCCGCTTTATGCCGTCTACAATATGAACGAGTTTATGTCCGAGTAACTTCTTTGCGACCACTAATGTATCGCCTTCATAAAAAGAAGGTGGTGCCTGCATTGTACTATCTCCTTTGCCAGTTGTATATGTATATAGTAAACCAAATTTTCAGTAGTAATTCTAACTCGTTCTATTTACTAAATTTATTTCATAAATTATGGATAGAGTACAACAGCGAAGAGGGGGAGTGCGACATGATTTATCGCTTACTAGCTCTTAATATAGATGGGACACTACTATACAACAACGGAAAAATCGCAAAAGGGATACGAGAAACAATTGACTTTGTGAAAAGAAAAGATGTATACGTTACATTATTTACGAATCGTAATTTTCAATCTGCTCATAAAATAGCGAAGGCGTTAAAATTAGATTCTATATTAGTTACGCATGGCGGTGCTTTCGTTTCAGCATCGTTAGATAAGCCGTTCGCTCAAAGGAGATTATCTGAAGAGAAAACCTTTAATATTGTGCAAGTGTTAGAGCATTTTGATTGTAATGTTCGCATTTCTCATGAACGATATTCAATTGGGAATCGTGAGAGAAATACACCAAACTTAATTGCGCGTACTGTATTATCAAGCGCAGATCCGTTATTTTATCCAGTTCAATTTGTAGATTCGCTAGGGGATGCACTGCGTGATCATCCAGTAGCTGCGCCAAAAATTGATATTGTTTTCCATACGAAAGGTGAAAAAGAAAGAGGGATGAATACGTTAAAAAAGGCATTTCAAGATGTAGAGTACGTCGAGTGTGATGAAAGACATATAGAAATTCTCCCTCAAAATGTATCAAAACTACGTGGTTTACAATTACTTGGGGAGCATTTAAATATTAACCTTAGTGAAATGGTTGCGATTGGAGATAGCGTAGAAGACTTAGAGGTAATTGAAAATGTTGGGCTTGGGGTAGCAATGGGGAACGCTCCTGTAGAATTAAAGCAGGCCGCAGACTGGATTACACGTTCTAATACTGAGAACGGCGTAGAGTACATGATTAAAGAGCATTTTCGTAAGCAATTCCCGCTTCCTTTTTTAAAGAATCACAAACATACACCGAAACGATGAAAGAAAAACGTAGCTTTTTGGCTACGTTTTTTTGTCGACTTTATTTGAAAAGTTTAAATCAATATTCCAATAAGAAATGAAAGCGTTTCAGGTGAGGAATTGTGTCTGTAATCCATACAATTCACTTGAATACTTTAGAAAACTGTTGTAGAGTGGATGATGTTGCCAAAATAGTTACACCACATGAAATATTCTTCGAGTTAATTTTATTGAGCTCCCGTACGTAAAAACACTTCAGCATGTTAGTTTAGTTCACGTATTATCTCAAAAATGAATTGTAGTAGTTTCGCCAATTAGTTGTAGAGCTTCTTTGTTTTATTTAAATGGATTATTTGTAAATTAGTATGAATAGGTTTTAAGTACATCTGAAATGTACTTCTTGTTATAAGTTTTTGAAATTTGAAAAGGGGGAATGAATTTCTTGAGGAAATCATTAAGTCAAAAAGTAAAAAAGATATGCAGTAGTTTTATAATTATATTGTTAGTATGTATGAATTTTTTAATCCATTTACCGTATAAAGCGGAGGCAGCTACAACAGAATTAAAAGGTTTAGGCGATACATCTTATTATAACGCAATCATTTTTGGTGATCATAGTGCAACGAGTGCGGATATTGAGGGTGCGATGGCTGTTCAAAAGAACATGAACGCATCAAGTTATACAGTCGTAGCGGCTGCAACTGGAGCAAACAACTTAGCTGGAGCAACATGGAAAGATGAAGGATATCCATCATTATTACTAGGTGGTCAATTTACGAAAGCGGGAGCAGGACAAGTAATCATTCAAGATGGAACAGTGGCGATGACAAAAGATGGTGACCCAGAAGGTGCAATGAAGTCATCTTATGACCGTATCTCTTATAAAGAGCAAGCAGAGATTGATGCCAAGTTCAAAGAATTTAGAAAAGACGTTGATGGTGTAATTGGAAATGCGAGTCAATTACATACTGATAAACCAAAACCTAATATGAGTTTTGGCATCGGAGAGGATGTAAACAATCCTAATATTTATGTTTCTTCAGGCTTAACAGGAAAGAAAACATTTGATGTAAAAGATGTTTATCTTCCGAATGTAAATAACAAAGACTTTATTGTTATTTATTCAGACGCAGAAGAAGTGAATTTTGGTAGCGGTGCAATTTTGTACGATACGAAAAATACTGGGATGGCAACAGACTTAATTAATACATCACAAGCATATGATCCTAATTCACCTTTTACTGAGTTAGCTAGTAAAGTAATTTGGGCGTTTCCGAATGCTACAAAAATATCAACAAAAGGATATGGCGTAGTAGGAAGTGTATTTGCTCCAAATGCTGTTGTAGAGACAAAGGGTGGTTCTATTAATGGACAAGCCTATGTTGGGGGATTACACCAAAGAGATGGGTTTGAGGTTCACAATTTTAAATTTAACTGGCCGAAATGGAAAAATCCATCAGTTGAAAAAGGAAATTTACAAATTAAAAAAGTTGATGCAAACGATGAAAACATTGTTTTAAAAGATGCAAAATTTGATGTTATAGACAAAGACAATAATGTTGTAGCTACTGTTACAACGAATGAAAAGGGTATTGCTGAAGTCAAGGATTTACCACTTGGTGACTATTTTGTAAAAGAAATAAGTGCACCAGAAGGATATATAAAAGTTGATACACCAGTAAAAGTAACAATTAATGGTACAAACGTAATTGAAATTGTTATGAAGAATACGAAAAAAGTAGAGAATGGTCAATTTAAATTGTTGAAAAAAGATAGTGAATCTGGTCAACTTCTACCAGGTGCAAAATTTGATGTTATAGATAAAGATGGAAATGTTGTTGAAACAATTATTACAGATGGTAAAGGTGCAGCTTTATCAAAACAACTTCCAGTTGGAACATATACATTAAAAGAAGTTGAAGCACCAAAAGGTTATGAACTATCATCTAGCTCAGTTCGTGTTGATGTAGCTGCTAATAAAACAGTGACTGTAGATGTGTTGAATAAAAAAATCGCCGAAAAAGCTACAGGCCAATTTGAAATCGTAAAAGTAGATGCGAATGATAAAACGAAGCTATTATCGGACGCAGAGTTTGAAGTGTATAAAGATGGTGAAAAAATAGATACATTACGAACAGATAAAACAGGTAAAGTAATCTCTGAGAAATTAGAACCAGGAAAATACACGTTAAAAGAAACGAAAGCACCAAAAGGATATAAATTACTAAAAGAAGAAATTGAAGTCGTTGTGGAAGCAAACAAAGTAGTACAAGTACAAGTAGAAAATGCGAAAGAACTAGGAAGCTTACAAGTAATCAAAAAGGATGCAGAGAGTGGAAAAGTTCTAGAAGGCGCAGAATTCAGACTGAAAAACGAAAATGGTCAAGTAGTTGGAGAAGCGAAAACAACGAATAAAGATGGTGTTGTGACATTCGAAAACTTAGTGCCAGGTAAGTATACGCTAGAAGAAACGAAAGCGCCAGAAGGCTACAAAGCGGTAGAATTAAAAGTGGAAGTAAATGTTGTAGCAAATGAAGTAGTAAAACAGGAAGTAATGAACGAAAAAGTTCTGGGTCAATTTGAAATCGTAAAAGTAGATGCGAATGATAAAACGAAGCTATTATCAGATGCAGAATTTACTGTGTATAAAGATGGTAAAAAGGTAGCAGAGTTGAAAACTGATGAGAGTGGAAAAGCGATGTTACCGAAATTACCATTAGGTGAATACACAGTGAAAGAAACGAAAGCACCAGCAGGTTACAAGATTTCAAATAAAGAATGGAAAGTAACAATTCAAAATGAGAAAGAAGTAGTAAAAGTAGAGGCAGAAAATGAAAAACTCTTGGGCTCTCTACAAATTATTAAAACAGATGATAAAGATCAAGCGGAACGTTTAGCAGGCGCAGTATTTACATTGAAAGATGCTAAAGGAAATGTTGTAAAAGAAAAAATTACAACAGATAAGTCTGGAACGGTTAAAGTAGAAGGACTAGTACCGGGTGAGTATACGTTAGAAGAAACAAAAGCACCAGAAGGTTATGAGTTAACAAAACAAGTAATTCATGTAACAGTCAACGGTGAAAAAGTTGTTGATGTAAAAGTAACGAATAGTAAGAGCCTTGGTCAATTTGAAATCGTAAAAGTAGATGCAAACGATAAAACGAAGCTTTTATCAGACGCAGAATTTGAAGTGTATAAAGATGGTAAGAAAGTAGAGATGTTACAAACAGATAAAACAGGTAAAGTCATCTCTGGAAAATTAGAACCAGGAAAATA